>NZ_JBANDC010000017.1:0-124964 GCF_038896935.1 Collimonas rhizosphaerae | reverse complement strand
CGGCGTTGCGCGGTGGTCAATATCTGGGTCGATCCTGCGGTGTACGCCCCGGGAACCATGGCCCAGACCATGTACAAATAAGCCGCTGAGCCATTATAAAAAATTCGATCAAGTTGAACAGGAGATTTGAAATGAGCAAAGAAACAAGCAAGGCAAAACCACTGGACGGCATCCGCATCATCGACTTCACGCACGTGCAGGCCGGTCCTGCATGCACGCAATTGCTGGCATGGTTCGGCGCCGACGTGATCAAGGTCGAGCGTCCGGGTTCCGGCGACGTGACCCGTTCGCAGCTGCGCGATATCCCTGATGTCGACGCGCTGTATTTCACCATGTTGAACAGCAACAAGCGTTCGCTCACGCTCGACACCAAAAAGCCTGAAGGCAAGCTGGTGCTGGAAAAGCTGATCAAGGAATCCGACGTGCTGGTCGAAAATTTCGGACCGGGCGCGCTGGACCGCATGGGTTTTTCCTGGGAACGCATCAACGAACTGAATCCGAAGATGATCGTGGCTTCGGTCAAAGGCTTCAGCGACGGCCACCATTACGATGACTTGAAAGTCTATGAAAACGTCGCCCAGTGCGCCGGCGGCGCGGCTTCCACCACGGGCTTCTGGGACGGCCCGCCAACCGTCAGCGCTGCCGCCCTGGGCGACAGCAACACCGGCATGCACCTGGCGATCGGCATCCTGACCGCACTGATCGGCCGCGACAAGACCGGCAAGGGACAACGCGTTGCCGTGTCGATGCAAGACAGCGTGCTGAACCTGTGCCGCGTCAAGCTGCGCGACCAGCAGCGCCTGGACAAGCTGGGCTACCTGGAAGAGTATCCGCAATACCCGCACGGCACATTCAGCGATGTGGTGCCGCGCGGCGGCAATGCCGGCGGCGGCGGCCAGCCGGGCTGGGTGCTCAAGTGCAAGGGCTGGGAAAACGATCCGAACGCATATATTTATTTCACCATCCAGGGCCATGCCTGGGCGCCAATCTGCAAGGCGATCGGCAAGGATGAATGGATCGAAGATCCGGCCTACAACACGCCGAAGGCGCGCCAGCCGCACATCACCGAAATTTTCGACACCATAGAAGTGTGGCTGAAGGACAAGACCAAGTTCGAAGCGGTCGACATCCTGCGCAAATTCGACATTCCTTGCGCACCGGTGCTGACCATGAAAGAGCTGGCCAACGATCCGTCGCTGCGCGCCAGCGGCACCATCACCGAAGTCGATCACAAGGAACGCGGCAAATACCTGACCGTCGGCAGTCCGATCAAGTTCTCCGACCTGACGCCGGAAATCACCGGTTCGCCGCTGCTGGGCGAGCATACCGACGAAGTGCTGGCGGACGTGCTGGGCTACAGCGCCGGACAGATTGCCGAGCTGCATAAAGCACAGGCAGTCTGAGGATGGCAGCAGGCGAGTAATTGCCCCATGAGTCGTCCCCAGGACGGTTGACGGCGTCCGCCCAGGACGCCGTTTTTACATGCGGGCCTCAACAAGGAGCAGGAATATGTCAACCGAACTTGATCTCAGGCAGCTGGTGGAAGCAGTCGGCGACGCCATCGTTATTTCTGACGCCAAGGGCGCCATCACTTTGTGGAATCCGGCGGCCGAGCGCATGTTCGGTTTCACCCAAGGCGAAGCGCTAGGGCAGTCGCTCGACCTGATTATTCCAGAACGCCAGCGCCAGCGGCACTGGGATGGTTATCAAAAGACCATGGATACCGGCATTACCCGCTACGGCAACGACGTGCTGCGGGTGCCGGCGGTGCACAAGGACGGCCATGCCCTGTCGATCGCGTTCACGGTGGCGCTGCTGCATACGGCGGATAACAAGGTGGCGGCGATCGTTGCCGTCATCCGCGATGAATGCAGCCGCTTTGCCGAAGACCGCGCCTTGCGTAAACGGCTGGCGGAACTGGAAGCCAGGCTGACTGCCTTGACTACACAAGCAGCTGAATCCAGTTAAGATCGTGACAGAACCGGCTATAAGGTAAAAGCACGGTGAAAATATAAATATAAACAGGAGATTTTCATGAGCAAAGCACTGGATGGCGTGCGCATTCTAGATTTCACCCATGTCCAGTCAGGGCCGACCTGCACCCAGCTGCTGGCATGGTTCGGCGCCGATGTGATCAAGGTCGAACGCGCCGGCGAGGGCGACGCCACGCGCGGGCAGCTGCGCGACATTCCCGGGGTCGACAGCCTGTATTTCACGATGCTGAACCATAACAAGCGTTCGATCACGCTGGACACCAAGAATCCCAAGGGCAAGGAAGTGCTGGAAACCTTGATCAAGGATTGCGACGTGCTGGTGGAGAATTTCGCGCCGGGCGCGCTGGACCGCATGGGGTTTACCTGGGAGCGCATCCAGGAACTGAATCCGCGCATGATCGTGGCTTCGGTCAAGGGTTTCGGTCCCGGCAAATACGAGGACTGCAAGGTCTATGAAAACGTCGCCCAGTGCGCCGGCGGCGCGGCTTCCACCACCGGCTTCGACGACGGTCCGCCGATGGTCACCGGCGCCCAGATCGGCGACAGCGGCACCGGCCTGCACCTGGCGCTGGGCATCGTCAGCGCGCTGTTCCAGCGCCACACTTCGGGCCGCGGCCAGAAGGTGCTGGCGCCGATGCAGGACGCCGTATTGAACCTGTGCCGCGTCAAGCTGCGCGACCAGCAGCGGCTGGAACGCACCGGCACCATGCACGAATACCCGCAATACCCGGACAGCAAGTTCGGCGCAGCCGTGCCGCGCGCCGGCAATGCTTCCGGCGGCGGCCAGCCCGGCTCGATCCTGAAATGCAAGGGCTGGGAAACCGATCCGAACGCCTACATCTATTTCATCACCCAGGGCGCGGTCTGGCCGGCGGTCTGCAAGGTGATCGGCGAGGAGGGCTGGATCACCGACGAGGCTTACGCCACGCCGGCGGCGCGCCTGCTGCACCTGAAACCGATCTTTGCCCGCATCGAGCAATGGACCATGAGCAAGACCAAGTTCGAGGCCATGGATATCCTGAACCAGTACGACATTCCATGCGGACCTATCCTGTCGATGAAGGAAATCGCCGAAGACGAATCGCTGCGCCAGACCGGCACCATCGTCGAAATCGATCACCCGACGCGCGGCAAGTACCTGACGGTGGGCAATCCGATCAAGATGTCGGACAGCCCGACCGAAGTCACGCGTTCGCCTTTGCTGGGCGAGCATACCGAAGAAGTGCTGGCGCAGCTCGGCTACGGCAAGGATTACATTGCCGCGCTGCGTGAAGAGAAGGTGATCTGAAACTCCCGGACCGACGACATGACAGCAGGATCAGATTACCAGGCGCTGAACGCCGCCGATGCGTCGGTCGTGACCTCGGCCGCGGACTACCCGGACGGCCACGTCATCCCGCTGCATCGCCATTCCTGCGCCCAGCTGCTGTATGCGACCAAGGGCGTGATGACGGTCGATGCGGCAGCCGGGCGCTGGATGGTGCCGCCGGGCCGCGCGGTCTGGCTGCAGGCGCATGTCGATCACCAGGTGCGCATGCATGGCGAGGTCGGGCTGCGCACGCTGCTGCTGGATGTCGCCGCCTCGCCGCATTTGCCGGCGCGCAGCTGTGTGCTGGATATTTCGCCCTTGCTGCGCGAACTGATCGCCGCCGCCCATGGCAATCCGGCCGCGCATGACGCCGACACACGCAACTGGCACATGCTGCAGCTGCTGCTGCATGAGCTGGCGTCGGTAACCGTGCTGCCCCTTTATTTACCGCTGCCGCTGGCCGCGCGCCTGCGCAGCCTGTGCGAACTGCTGATGGCGACTCCAGGCAAGCAGGTAACAATCGAAACCTGGGCCGGCCAGCTTGGCATCTCCACCAGCACCTTGCACCGCCTGTTCCTGCGCCAGACCGGCATGCGTTTCGGCCACTGGCGCCAGCAAGCCAGGCTGCTGCAGGCCATGGAACAGCTGGCGCGCGGCGGCAAGGTCGCTGCCGCCGCGCAAGACCAGGGCTACAGCAGCCAGAGCGCATTCAGCGCCATGTTCAAGAAACATTTCGGCAGCACGCCCACCGCGTTTTACCGCTAGCCGGCTGTTGCCTTCGGCCGGTTTCCCGGCATTTTCTCTCCTGCCGCCGATAATTCCCGCAGAATCAAGGCCTTAGCTCTTCCTGGCCGATTCCCCTCCATGCCCCGCTGTCGAATCGAACTCGTTGGCGGTATCATGCAGGGCGTTTCGGTCGTAAAATTCGGATATAGAGCTCATTTCATCAATATTCGTGAGTGCGAATATTGATGAAATGAGCTCTAATTTGAATATCATGGTTTTTTATAAAGGAGATGGGCATGGGGCAGGAAAAATATACGGTTGAGCATGAGTGGTTGCGTGTCGGGGATGACGGCCTGGTGACGGTCGGCATTACTGCCTACGCGCAAGACCATCTGGGCGACCTGGTTTTTGTACAGCTGCCGGAAGTCGGCGCCGCTATCGCCAAAGGCGAAGAAGCCGCGGTGATCGAATCGGTCAAGGCTGCCAGTGAAATCAATATGCCGGTTGCCGGCACGGTGGTCGAAATCAACGACGCGCTGGCGAACGCACCCGAAAAGGTGAACGAAGATCCGCTGGGCGAAGGCTGGTTCTTCAAGATGAAAATAGACGATGCGGCCGAGTTGAACAGTCTGATGGACAAAGCAGCTTATGACGACATGATCAAAGGCCTGGCTTAAAGGCCTGGCTTAACTAAGCGCAACTCTACTGTTCATTAAATGAAGGAAGCACCCATGACACAATCACGGCCTGCTCTTGAAGATCTGGCACAACATGCCGATTTCATTGAACGCCATATCGGCCCGGACCAATCCCAGCAACAGGCCATGCTGGCAGCCCTAGGCTTCGATTCAATCGAAGCGCTTATCAAGAAAATCGTGCCTAGCGCCATCCTCGAGCGCCATCCGCTGAAGCTCGGCGCCCCGCGCAGCGAAGCGGAAACGCTGGCGGCCCTGCGCGAAATCGCTGGCAAGAACCAGCTGTTCAAATCGCATATCGGCATGGGCTACTACAATTGCCATACGCCGACCGTCATCCTGCGCAATCTGCTGGAAAACCCGGCCTGGTACACCGCCTACACGCCGTACCAGCCAGAAATTTCCCAGGGGCGGCTGGCAGCGCTGCTGAATTTCCAGACCATGGTGACCGACCTCACCGGCATGGAAATCGCCAACGCCTCCTTGCTGGACGAAGCCACCGCGGCAGCCGAAGCGATGACGTTCTGCCAGCGCCTGTCTAAAAGCAAGAGCAACACCTTCTTCGTTTCGCAAGACTGCTTTCCGCAAACCATCGACGTGCTGCGCACCCGCGCCGCGCCGATCGGCGTCGAGGTGGTGGTCGGCGACCATCTCAAGGACCTTGAACGGCTGGACTGTTTCGGCGTGCTGCTGCAATACCCGACCCTGAACGGCGAGATCAATGACTATGCCGCCACCGCGCGCCTGGCGCACGACAAGCAGGCGCTGGTAGTGGTTGCGGCCGACCTGCTGGGGTTGACGCTGCTGACGCCGCCGGGAGAATTCGGCGCCGACGTCGTGATCGGCACCGCCCAGCGTTTCGGCGTGCCGCTCGGCTACGGCGGTCCGCACGCAGCGTATTTCGCCACCCTGGATGCGCACAAGCGCGTGATGCCTGGACGCCTGGTCGGCGTATCGATCGACAGCCGCGGCGAACCGGCTTACCGGCTGGCGATGCAGACCCGCGAACAGCATATCCGCCGCGAAAAGGCCACCAGCAACGTCTGTACCGCGCAAGTGCTGCTGGCCAATATCGCCAGCATGTACGCGGTTTACCATGGCCCGCAAGGCTTGAAGACGATCGCGCAACGGGTGCACCGGCTGACCGCGGTCCTGGCCGAGGGCTTGCGCCAGCTGCACCATGCGGTGCCGACCGCCAGCTTCTTCGATACCATCACCGTGCATACCGGCGGCCATACCCAGGATATCCATGCCGCGGCGCGCAGCCAGTCGGTCAACCTGCGCCTGATCGACGACGGCAGCGTCGGCATCGCGCTGGATGAAACCAGCACCCGCGCCGACGTCGAAGCGCTGTGGAGCATCTTTGCCATCGGCAAGCCGCTGCCTTCGTTCAGCGCGCTGGAAGCCGGCGCCGAGGAAAAAATACCGGCAGCGCTGGCGCGCAGCAGCGCCTACCTGACGCATCCGGTATTCAACAGCCACCATTCGGAAACCCAGATGCTGCGTTACCTGCGCGCGCTGGCAGACAAGGACCTGGCGCTGGACCGCAGCATGATACCGCTCGGCTCCTGCACCATGAAGCTCAACGCCACCACCGAAATGATTCCGGTGACCTGGCCGGAATTCGGTTCCCTGCATCCGTTTGCGCCGCTCAACCAGGCCCAGGGCTACCAGCAGCTGGTGGCCGACCTGGAGCAGATGCTGTGCGTCTGCACCGGCTACGATGCGGTATCGCTGCAGCCGAACGCCGGTTCGCAGGGCGAGTACGCCGGCTTGCTGGCGATCCGCGCCTACCACCATAGCCGCGGCGAGGGCCAGCGCAACATCTGCCTGATCCCGAGTTCCGCCCACGGCACCAATCCGGCCACCGCCCACATGGCCGGCATGCAGGTGGTGGTGGTGCAATGCGACGAGCAAGGCAATGTCAACGTCGCCGACCTGCGCGCCAAGGCCGACCAGCACGCCAAGGACCTGGCGGCGCTGATGATCACCTATCCGTCGACCCACGGCGTGTTCGAAGAAGCCATCGGCGAGATCTGCGACATCGTCCACGCCCACGGCGGCCAGGTGTACATCGACGGCGCCAACATGAACGCCATGGTCGGCTTGTGCGCGCCGGGCACCTTCGGCGGCGACGTCTCGCACCTGAACCTGCACAAGACCTTCTGCATCCCGCACGGCGGCGGCGGTCCCGGCGTCGGTCCGATCGGCGTCAAGGCCCACCTGGCGCCGTTCCTGCCGGGCCACCGCATGCTGGAAAACGGCATCGCGCCGGTTTCCGCGGCGCCGTGGGGCAGCGCCAGCATCCTGCCGATCACCTGGGCCTACATCACGCTGATGGGCGCGCAAGGCTTGCGCCAGGCGAGCCAGGTGGCGATCCTCAACGCCAACTACATCATGCACCGGCTGGCGCCGCACTATCCGGTGCTGTACAGCGGCAGCGACGGGCTGGTGGCGCACGAGGGCATCATCGACCTGCGTCCACTCAAGGACAAGACCGGGATCACGGTGGAAGACGTCGCCAAGCGCCTGATCGACTATGGTTTCCATGCGCCTACCATGTCGTTCCCGGTAGCCGGCACGCTGATGATTGAACCGACCGAAAGCGAATCCAAGCAAGAGCTGGACCGCTTCTGCGACGCCATGATCGCGATCCGCGAAGAGATCAGGGCGGTCGAGAACGGCGACATCAAGGCCGAGCAGACGGCATTGCGCCATGCGCCGCATACCGCCCAGGACCTGACTGACGAATGGTCGCGCGCCTATTCGCGCGAGCAGGCGGTGTTTCCGCTGAAATCGCTGCGCCAGGACAAGTACTGGCCGCCGGTCGGACGGATCGACAATGTCTACGGCGACCGCAACCTGGTCTGTTCCTGCCCGCCGATGTCGGATTACGAGTAAGGCCAAGACGGGCGCCGCATGCGGTACGTGCGGCGCCCGCCGCGACGATCCGACCAGGCTTTTGATAAAGGACATTTCACATGAGTGACACCACCAGCGCCGCAGCAGCGGCGCGCACCCCGTTATACCAGCTGCACCTGGAGCTCGGCGCCAAGATGGTGCCGTTTGCAGGCTATGACATGCCGCTGCAATATCCGACCGGCATTCTCAAGGAACACAACCACACCCGCAGCCAGGCCGGCCTGTTCGACGTTTCGCACATGGGCCAGCTGCGCCTGAGCGGCGCCGGCGCCGCCGCGGCGCTGGAATCGCTGGTGCCGGTCGATATCGTCGACCTGCCGGTGAACCGCCAGCGTTACGCGCTGTTCACCAATCCGCAAGGCGGCATCCTGGACGACCTGATGGTCGCCAATGCCGGCGACCACCTGTTCCTGGTAGTCAACGCAGCCTGCAAGCAGCAAGACACCGAGCACCTGCGCAAGCACCTTTCCGGCCATTGCCAGATCGAAGAATTGAGCGACCGTTCCCTGCTCGCCTTGCAAGGACCGGCCGCCGCCGCGGTCATGGCGCGCCTGGCCCCGGACACGGCGCAGATGGTGTTCATGCAGACCGCCAAAGTCACGCTGGCCGGCAGCGAATGCTTCATCAGCCGTTCCGGCTATACCGGCGAAGACGGTTTTGAAATTTCGGTGCCGAATGCCGGCGCCGAAACCCTGGCGCGGCTGCTGCTGGCGCAGCCTGAGGTAGCGCCTATCGGCCTCGGTGCGCGCGATTCGCTGCGGCTGGAAGCCGGGCTGTGCCTGTACGGCCATGACATGGACGGCAGCACCACGCCGGTCGAAGCCAGCCTGGGCTGGGCCTTGTCGAAGGCGCGCCGCGCCGGCGGCGCCCGTGCCGGCGGTTATCCGGGCGCGGAACTGATCCAGCGCCAGCTGGAGCAGGGCGTCGGCCGCAAGCGGGTCGGCCTGCTGCTCAAGGATCGCATGCCGGCGCGCGAAGGCGCCGAGCTGGTCGACGCCGACGGCAAGCCGGTCGGCAAGATCACCAGCGGCGGTTTCGGGCCGACGGTGGGCGGTCCGGTGGCGCTGGGTTATGTCGACAGCGCCCATGCGCAGGTCGGCACGCAGCTGCAGGCAGTGGTGCGCGGCAAATCGGTGCCTATCGAAGTGGTCAAGACGCCGTTCACCCCGGCCCGCTATTTCCGCGGCTGAAGCCCGGGTGCAGGCGCCTGGGCTGGCGCCGGCAAAAACAGAGGACGCGTGCTTCGCCCAATTGAGACGCTTGTCTCAGTTGGGAGCGTTCTCCTGTTTCGTGTTGACCTGGTAACCGTCGTTCAGGGTCTGCAGGAAAGCCACCATGTCCTTGATCTCGTCGTCGCTGAGCGCCGTCTTGGCGCCGTGCTTGCGGTCGAACGGGGCATCCACCACATCAACGTTCTTCTTGTAGCGCGGCGGCAGGTCGTCGTATTTGTCGATGCTGCCGTCGGGCTTTTTCGGATACCACTTGCCTGGATCGGTCTCGCGTTCCACATAAAAATGCAGCAAGTCTTCCAGGTTCTTGAACACGCCGTTGTGGAATAGCGCGCCGCGCGTGGCGCTGTTGCGCAGCGTCGGCGTCTTGAACAGGCCGCAATAGGCAGCGTGTTTGCGGTAGTCGCCGCGCATCGGCCCGCACAGGCCCAGGTCATGGTGGTCCGGGTCGCGGTTGGCCAGCAGTTCCTTGTTGCGCGGTCCGGCCAGCGCCTCGAACTGGTAGTCGGTGAACGCTGGCGGGAACATGCCGTCATGCGAAGGCTTGTCGATATGGCAGGACGCGCAGTTGCCTTTCTGCGGGTCGTCAAACAGCTTGAGGCCGCGGGCTTCCGCCGCAGTGAGGCTGGCGCGGCCAGCCAGGTAATGATCATACTTGCTGTCATATGGATGGAAGCTCGGGTCTTCCAGCTGGAAGCGCGCCAGCGCGAACAAGGCTTCGCTCAGCGCCAGGTCCGGGTTGCTGAACACGTTGGCGCCGAACAGCTGGCGCAAATCGTTTGCGTATGGCGCGCGGAGCAGCTTGTCGAGCAAGGCTGCGGAACTCTTGTTATCCATTTCATTGGGATCGAGGAAAGGTCCCTGGGCCTGGTTCTGCAAGGTGTCGGCGCGGCCGTCCCAGTCCAGTCCTCCCATCGGCACATTGGCTTCGGCAGCCAGCAAGGCAGCGGAAGCTTGCGTATTTTTGGCAACCGCGGCGACTTTCACATCGGCTGCGGCGGCAGGCGGCGCAGCTGCTGCATCGCTGTCCGGTACGGATTTGTTGGGGCCGATGGTGAACACCGGCGTGTGTTCCAGGTAACGCAAGGAAGGCACGGCGCGCAAGCCTTGGCGATCCAGCGCCGGGCCGCCCAGCTGCACCGCCAGGTTATTGGGCGGCGCATAAGCATGGTCGGGACTATGGCACGAAGCGCAAGCCAGCTTGCCCGAACCGGATAGCGAGGGATCGAAGAAAATCTTCTTGCCTAGCTGCGCCACCGCGCTTAATCCTGGAGCAGGAGAGGGCGGGGGAGCAACAGCGGCCGCGGCAGGGGCCGGCGGCGTGTTGCGGCCGCAGCCGGACAACACCAGCAGCAGGCCAGGTACGGCAAACAATAAAATGGAAGAACGTTTCATCGATATCACGGTGAACGGCGCCAGGTGGGCGCCGTCATGGAAAATCAGGCGGCGGGCGGCGCAGGTTGCGCGGCCCGCCGGATACTCCGCGCAGCGGGGTCAGCTTGACTGGCCCGTACCTGGATCAAGATTCAGCTTGGGAGTCTTGCCGCCGTTGCCGAAGTCGAACATGTTCTGGATCGAACCGGAAATGGCGTCGAACGAACCTTGGCCGATGCGCTGGCCGTTCAGCCAGTTGTCTTCGAGGAAGCGCAGGATAGAAGACTGGTCGGTCAGCGTATGGTCGACGAAATTGCTCTTGGCATAAGGCGAGACCACCAGCAGCGGCAGGCGCGGACCGTAACCGCAGCGGCCTTGCACCGGCGTGCCGTTGACGCCGTTCAGCGGCACGCCGCTGCTGCAGGTGCTGGCGCCGTTCAAGGTGTCGGCAGTGGTGCTCGAGCTGTTGACTATCTTGGCGACATGGTCGTACCAGCCGTCGGAATCGTCGTAGGCCATGATCACCACGGTATTTTTCCAGTCATCCTGCTGCTGCAGGAAGTTGACAACCTTGGTGACGAACGCTTGTTCGTCCAGCGGATTCGAGTAACCTGCGTGGCCGTCCTGGTAGCCCTGGGCTTTCAGGAAACTGACCGACGGAAAGTTGCCGGCGCTGACTGCGACGAAGAAGTCGCTGGTGTCGTACTGATGGTTGGCGCCGCCGTCCTGGCTGGAGCCGATCGCCGCCACCGAGCTGGGACGCGTGTGTTTCGGATTGGCGGTGGAGGCATAGTACTGGAACGGCTGGTGATGCGGGATATAGTCGGTGGTATAGGCGCCCAGCACGGCTGAATAGGAGCTGCGGGCGCAGCCGGTGGTGCCGTTGGCGTTGGTTGCCGTGAGGTCGAAACCGCCTTCGAACCAGCCCCAGCTGATGTTCTGCGCATTCAGCAGGTCGCCGATGTTCTTGCCGCTCATGGTGGCGGTGCTGGTGGTTGACGAGCAGGTGTCGGCGGACGGGTCGATATCGCTGATCATGGTCTTGCCGCCCTGGCCGTCTGCGATCAAGGCCGAGCTGCCGCTGCCGACCACCTGGGTCACGCCGTTGGTCTGGCCGGAGATCAGGTTCAGCGCGCCTGGCGTCGACGGCCCGAACACGGTGTCGAAGGAATTGTCGTTCATGGCGAAATGCTGCGCGTAGTTCCACAGGGCGGTCACGGTATTGCCGTCGTAATAGCCCATCACCAGACCCTTGGTAAAGAACGGGCCGGTGCCGGTGCCGCTGGAAGCAGTGCCGGTATTTTTCGGGAACAGGTCCATGGCGCCGCCGTTGAAGGCGTTTTGTTCGGCGGTGTAGCCATGGTTCTGGTCGGCGGTCAGCGCTTGCGAACGGTCCAGGCGGAACGGGTTGGCGGCGCCGGTGCCGTTGGCGGTGTTGGTCGAATTCGGGTTGGCGGTCAGCAGCGCCGTCGTCAGTCCAGCCACGGCCGGCGTATTGGCGGCCGCGGTGAATGCCGGTTCGCCGCTGGGATTGGTGGCGTTAGGGTAGGTGCCGAAGTAATGGTCGAAGGAAATGTTTTCGCCAAAAATCACGACCACGTGTTTGATCGGGGTGGCGGTGGCGAGCGCATCTTGCGCACTGACGACCGGCGCCGGGGTTGTTGGCGCGGCGGTCGACGCCGGGTTGCTGCCAGAGCCGCTGCAAGCCGCCAGCCCGGCCAGCAGCAAGGCGGCGGGGATGGCTTTCATCATGTTTTTTTTCATGTCTTCCTCAGATGGACGATGCGTATTGCTACTTAACCTCGAGCGACGATAGCGCAGATATATGTCATCGCCGTGACACGGAATGGCAGCCCGGATTGCCTTCGCTTGCGATTTTGAGAGCTGTGCGATTCGAGGAAAAACCGGATTTGAATGCGAGCACTCGGCAATGCCGCGTGGCGCAATGCCGGCGTTTCCGAGGTTGCGACGGATTGTCAATCCGCTGGCCGCCGGCGGGGGATTTTCCGGCATGCCGGCGGTCACAAATTGTTACACTATTCCCGGTGGAATTTGACGAAATGAGGCGGCGCCGGGATTGCGCCGAGGTGAGGATTGGTCCAGGCAGGGAAGGGAGTGTCGAAGGCCGGCAGCTGGATAGCCACCCGGGCCAGGGTTGCCGCTATCAATGTTGATAGGCGCCAGGTTGCCGTATATATGAATTCCAACTATCTGGAGATGATTTTATTCGTTCGTTTTGTTTTGCCTTCTTATTAAGCTTGGGCTGAGCGCTGCTTGCAGCTTGACCAGGGTAATCCATTCCATCGGGAAGACAACATGAGCGACAACAATCAAAACCGGGCAAGCCGGCGCCGTCTGCTGCAGGCGAGCATGGGCATGGCAGCCGTTGCGGCCTTTACGCCGTTTGCAGTACGCGCGGCGCAACGTGAACTGCGCGTCGGCTACCAGAAAGGCCTGCTTAGCCTGCTGAAAAAGCGCGGCACGCTGGAGCAGCGTCTCGCGCCGCTGGGCGTGACGGTCAAATGGATAGAATTCAGCGCCGGGCCGGTGCAGCTGGAGGCGTTGAATGTCGGCTCCATCGATTTCGGCGACGTCGGCGAAGCGCCGCCGATTTTTGCCCAGGCCAACGGCACGCCGATTGTCTATATCGCCGCGACCGTGCCGCGGCCGGCAGTCGAAGCGGTGCTGATTCCGGCGGCATCGGCGATCAGGACGGTGGCCGACCTGAAGGGAAAAAAGATTGCCTTGAACAAGGGTTCGAACGTCCATTACTTCCTGGTCAAGCTGCTGCAGAAGAACGGCCTGAACTATAGCGACGTCAACCCGGTGTGGCTGTCGCCGGCCGACGCCCGCGCCGCCTTCGAGAAAGGCGTGGTCGATGCCTGGGTAATCTGGGAGCCGTTCCTGGCAGCCGCCGAGAAGACCTTGTCGGCGCGCATCCTGGCCGACGCCAGCGGCGTCGTCAAGAATCGCGCCTACTATTTTTCATCCAGGGATTATTCGCAAAAGAATGGCGATGTCCTGGCCATCGCTGTCGAGGAACTTAACAGGATCGATATCTGGGGCCGGGCCAACCGCAGCGACCTGGCGGCGGAACTGGCGGCGGTGTGGGGCTTGCCCAAGCCGATCGTCGATACCCTGGTTGCCCGCTCGTCCTTCGGCACCGAGCCGATCACCAGATCGATATTGGCCGAACAGCAGCTCATCGCCGACACGTTTTTCGACCTGAAGCTGATTCCCAGGCAGATCGACGTGCGCGACGCCGCGCCCGCCACGCTGGGCTGAACAGAGGGCGGCGGGCGCAGCAGTTTCTGACGGGCGCGCGATTGCTTCTCCCATGGCCGGCAAGGAAGAGTTCCTTGCCGGCTTTTCATTTGCCGAAAGCGTGCGAAAACATTTGCGCAGAAACCGGTTGCGGCAGCAGTCCGTAGCTAAAAACAACAATAGCATCGGCGCGCCACGGTTGCGCCAAAGATAAAAACGCAGGCTGCCATTTTTACAGCTTATTGAACCTTATCGGTCGCCGCGTTTCCAATTCCTGCAAAGCGCCGGCACGGATCCGTTCCGCTCTATGTGCCGCGGTTTCTTCCCAGCCGCTTCTCGCGAAATTGCATGTCCGCCGAAATCTGCGCGGTTAGCCGAATCTCCCCATCCGCAAATTTAAAAAACAAAAAAGATCAACGTACCATCAAAAATTTTGCTTAGAACCTGTCACATTTGATAGGTTGCTTTGTGGAAATAGAGTGCGTATTGTCGACAAGCAATAGAAGAAAATCCCTCACCAAAAACAGGCGCTTGCTTCGCTGGTTTGTCGTTTTTTTCCGACGGATAATCGAGGGCATGCACTTGCCCGAGGGCGGATGATGTTGACCAATTCTCTTTAGAAAGGTTTTTCAATCATGAGCGAAACTGTCTATCAACAAGTGCAACTGCAAATCACCAATGCCCAGGCTGGCCAGAATATCTGGATCGATTTGCAGAAAGTAGACCTGCCGGTGGCTTGGAGCACAGGCCCGGCTTTCGATGGTTCAGGCGGCATCAATATCACGGTGCCTGGGTCCAGCAGCGCCTTGCCGCTGAACTCCTTCATCATCACCGCCTCCTCGGTGAAAGTCTCGACTGTTTCTTCCGGTGGCGGTGGCGGCGGCGCCTTGTCCTTCAATGTCACGCTGTACCTGGTGGCGCAGGCGGGCATTCAGAATTTCAGCCTGCGCTCGCTGTCCGATCCTGGCGTGATGGTGCAGGCCCAGGTTGGCTTTGCCCAGCCGCAGATGGTCAACCAGACTTTCTCGCAATTCCCTTGGGGTAAGTAACAGCCCTGGCGTTCCCGATGGTCCGCAGCATCGCTGTGCGGCCGGATTCCGCTTGGATGCGGAGTCCGGCCGTCTTAGAGGAGATTGGCTATGGAATACACCATTGCATTCAGTTTCACCACGGAGAACGGCGCCGACACGCTGTCGGCGCAGCTCACTATCACGGACAGCAACGCGATTTCGATGGACGGCAACCAGCCGATCCAGATCGGTCCAGTATGGAGCGCCACGCCACCCTTGACGGCTGTCGGCGTCGCGCAAAAATCGCTGTCGCTGACGGCAGCGCAAAACACCACCGGCAGTCCGCAGTCGATCAAGGTCACGCTGCCGTTCAAGGCGGTGGGCACCAGCCTGTCCGGCAGGTTCGAGTCGGCCGGCATCCCTGTCAATGCCCAATACCAGTTCCTCGGCTACGCGAATTCCGGCCGCATCCCCACAGGCAATTTCACGATTCCGTTTCCAAACTGATTTCCGACCGATGTGCAACTGATGGCGGCCGCTATGGATGCTAAAGAGAAAAACAATGTCAAGGACACGGTTGCGGCGGGCGCCGGCCCGTCCAGCCCGAAGCCGGCGCCCGGGCCTGCGGTACCTGCGCCCGCGCCAGCCGTGAATGTGGCCCAGATGATCAGCAACGACCGCAAGACGCTGCCCGAGCAGGCGCGCCAGTACCTCGGCGCGCATCTGCTTGCCAATCCCAGCCATGCGCTGAATGAACAGTGCTTTCGCGACTGCCATACGTTCAGGCCGATCACACTGACCTTCACCAACCTGCGCGCCAACAGCAAGGCGTTCCTGTCGCTGCAACCGGGCCAGGACGCCATCTGGAGCGATGGCGGCGAAAGCGAAAGGCTGGTCGGCCTGAGTTTTTCCAGCCGTGTCGATCCGGTCATCTATGTCCGCAATTTCCTGATCAACGCGCGTGAAATGTATCTGCAGACATACAAGGATTGCAGTGAGATACAGGTCAACCTGTACCTGCGCACCGACCAGCACGGCGTCAAGGGCAAGGTCGACCTGCCGCCCGGCGCCAGCGTTACCCTGCAGTCGAGCAACGACCGCAGCACCGTCATTGGCCTGAGTTCCTTTGCCATCGACCTGGAATGATACTTACCTGTGAAAGGCCGTCATGATTACTGCACTGCCAGTTGAACCGATCGAGCCTGCCGCGGCCACCGTGCCCGATGCGGCAGCATCCATTCCAGAATCGCTCCCTTTGCTGCCGGTGGTATTGCAATTCCAGAATGTCGCTGCCAACTCGAACCTCAACTTCACCTTCACTACCGCCGGGGCCTACTGGTCGCTAGGCGCGATGTCGGGCGACAGCCTGGGTTTTTCGTATAACGTCACGCCGCAAAGCGCCGAAAGCGAATCGTGCATCCAGCAGATCGAATTCAACAATGCGGTGCTGTCGATACGCACCGGGGAAATAGACCAGGCCAGCAGCGGCTTTACCTTGACGCTGTTTTTGCAGGTGCGTCCGGGGGTCGACTACCTGCAAGGATATTGCACGCTCAACAACGAAGCCGTGGTCACCGCGCGGATCGGCGCCCAAAGCCCGGTGCAATGGCGTAACGGCCGCATCAGCGCGGTGCTGGTCGGTTCGGAAAACATTTACCGTAACATCAGCTTTACCGTCCGGGGCGCCTATGTCGGCAACAAGATCGATGTGATCCTGACCACCAAGAAGGGCCTGGGCAAGGTCAGCTGGTCGCTCGGGCCGCCATTTGCCGAAGCCAGCGGGGTCCAGCTGGCCAGCATGCTGGGCACGATTCCGCTGGCGTCCATGTCGTACGGCGTCAACACGCTCTCGTTCATCACCTCGATGATGGCAGACGATACAGCGAGCAGGAGCGCCGGCAATTCGCTGGAGTTTTACCTGAACGCCTATATCGTCTACGCTGCCAGCGACCTGAACTACGTTTACCTGAGGACGACCTGCAACAGCGACATCATGGTATATGCCCAGGTCGGCAACCGCCAGCCGCAGATCGTCAGCCAGTCCGACACCGTGTTTACCCTGTAGCGATGAGCCAGCCAACCAGCGATGGCGGACAGGTCCTGCGCAGCGTCAGCGAGTCTTTGCGCCGGCTGATCCGCCACCATATTCCCGAGCTGCAGGCCGAATCGGCGGTGGTGTTCGATTCGCCGGGCGAGATCGACAGCCAGGATGAAACCAGGTTGTCGCTCTACCTGTACCAGACTGAAGTCAATCCCTACCTGCGCAACCTGGCGCCCAGCCTGACCCGCCAGCCCGGGGCCGAGCGGCGGCCGACCTCGCTGACGCTGACGCCGAGTCCGCTGGTGGTGGACCTGCTGTACCTGATGGTGCCTTACGCCAGGTCGGCCGAACTGGAGCTGGTGCTGGTGGACCAGCTGGTGCGGCTGTTCCATGACGTCGCCCAGCTGTCCGGCGAATGGCTGGATCCGGTGCTGAAACGGAGCGGCAACGACAACATCGCTATCGTGCCGGATGCGGGTTCCATCGATACCTTGCGCAATATATGGGCCGGTTTTCCCAACAAGACTTACAAGCTGACCAAGCTGTACACGCTGTCGCCGGTGCGGATTCCATCTGGCCTGGACCTGCAGGCGGACATGGTGACCCAGGCCGATCCGGCCTACCTGGAACTGCCATGAAACTGAGCGCCGTGGTGCAGCTGATCGATGGCTTCAGCCAGGCGCCTGCGGTCGGGTTCCAGCCGCGCTTCCTGCTGAACCAGAAGCCGTTCATGCCGCTCGCCAAGCCACAGGCGTTTTATGCATTCAGCGACCTCGATGACGGCGATTACCGGCTTACCGCCCTGGCGCCGCAGTTCTTTGCGCAAGAGGTGGCGTTCCAGGTGCCGTTGCGCCTGCCGCTGGCCGCCGCTATCGTTCCGTGCTACCTGGCGCCCAGCCCGCTGTATCCCTACCCGCCGGGGACCACGCTGATCCGCGGCCAGGTGCTGCAGGCCGGGACCAAGTCGCCGCTGGCCGGCGTCAGCATCAGCGCCAGTTATGCCAACTGGCAGGGAAAACCGAAGAGCGCCGCCACGCTGAGTTCGGATTACGGCAAATACGACGGCCGCTATGCGCTGGCCCTGGGCGGCAAGCTGGCCCCGGACACGCAGGTAGTGCTGAGTTTTAGCAAGGCTGGTTATGCAAGCGTAGAAAAGCAGTTGCTGCTGCAACCCGCAACCACGCAGTTTGTGGATATTGAAATGCGTTAATTGTTAAGAAGGAATCATCTTGGCAACCACCTATCGTCACCCCGGCATTTACATCGAAGAAGTGCCGAGCGCCCGCAACATCCAGGGTGCATCGACCTCGACCGCAGCCTTCGTCGGCGTCACCGAGTTCAGCCCGTCCGCGCAGCCGGTCCTGATCACCAGCTGGAACGCCTACCAGCGCCAGTTCGGCGGACTGGTCTGGTACGGCATGGTGTCGTGGGCCGTATTCGAATTCTTCAACGAGGGCGGCACCGCCTGCTACGTGGTGCGAGCCGTGGACAGCAAAGGCACCGGCAAGGCCGCCACCGGATCGGCCAGCGGCATCAAGATGACCGCGGTCACGCCCGGCACCTGGGCCAATATCCTGAATTTTGCGGTCAGCAACGCCAGCGGCCCCGACAGCGCGGTTTCGCTGGTATTCAACCTGAGCGTGGTGGTCGATCCCAAAGCGCTCAAGGCCCTGCCTGCAGGATCGTCCGGCGCCACCTTGCAAGCCTATGTGGCGCAGAACAACCTGCAGCCAACCACGATCGGCGGCACGCCGTATTACGTGCTGGAGTCTTTCAACGGCTACACCGCGGCCAGCATGGCCCCGGGCGGCGCACTGGCGAACGCGGTCAACACTACCTCGATGTTTGTGCGGGTGGAGACCAGCGGCACCACGCGCCCGCCCAACAGCGGCAAGAGCGCGACGCCGCTGGCAGGGGGCGCAGCCGCCACCTGGGATTTCGAGAGCGCCACCAAGACGCTCAGCACTGTGCAGGGCATCAGCCTGCTGGCCATCCCAGACACGGTCAACGCTGCCGACGCCAGCGGCAGTCCGAGCCAGGCCTCGCAAGCTACCGCCATCAACGGCGGGCTGCTGTTCTGCGAAGGTGCGCAGAACCTTTTCTATGTCAGCGATCCGCCGTTCGGCCTGGATGTCCAGGGCATCGGCAATTTCAAGTCGGGCAGCGCCACCTCGCCGGCGCTCAATTCCAGCTACGGCGCCATCTACTATCCATGGGTATGGATCTACAACCCGATCGCCGGCGCCAATGTGCCGATGCCGCCGTCCGGTCCCTCGCTTGGCCGTTACGCCTATACCGATAACAATGTCGGTGTCTGGAAATCGCCGGCCGGGGTCAACGACGGCGCGCTGCTGAGCGTGGTGCAGGTGCAGACCCAGCTCACCGATTCGGACCAGGACATCCTGAATCCGAACGGCATCAATGCGGTCCGCAATTTCCTCAATTACGGCAACGTGATCTGGGGCGCCCGCACGCTGGCGGCGACCGGCAGCGAATGGACTTATGTCAGCGTCAGGCGCCTGTTCATCTATGTCGAGCAAAGCCTGAAGCAGAGCTTGCAATGGGTCGTGTTCGAACCCAACGACCAGCAGACCTGGGCATCGGTGACGCGCGACATCAGCGCCTTCCTGACCACCCTGTGGCAGTCGGGCGGCCTGTTCGGCGCCAGCGCGGCGGAGGCGTTCTTCGTGACTTGCGACGCGTCGAACAATCCGCCCGAGACACGCTCGCTGGGCCAGCTGTATATCGACGTCGGCCTGGCTCCGGTGTTTCCTGCCGAGTTCGTCATCATCCGCATGACGCAGAAAATCGCTGGCCCGGATTCCGGCTCATAACGGAAACAGGGAAACGGACCTGCCTCTTTCCAAACCAATTTGACTGCGGAGAATCACGATGGCCACACAACTCACCAATCCCTACCGCGGTTTCCGCTTCCAGGTGGAGATCTCGGGCATCCAGGTCGCGGCGTTTTCGGAAGCCACGATCCCGGACAGCACGGTCGAAACGGTCGAGTACCGGGAAGGCACCGATCCGGTCTACAAGCGCTCGTTTTCCGGCCTGACCACTTACGGCAAGCTGAGCCTGAAAAAGGGCCTGACCGATTCGATGGAACTGTACAACTGGCACCAGCTGGTGGCCTTGCAGGGGTCGACGGCCAAAGGCGCGCAGAAAAACATCTCGCTGATACTGCTCGACGCCGGCGGCGCGGCCAAGGCGCGCTGGAACGTCATCAATGCCTGGCCCAGCAAATACGAGAGCACCGGCCTGAACGCCTCCAGCAGCGACGTGATGGTGGAAACCTTCGAACTGACCATCGAATACATGACCAGAGTGTCTTAACCGGGAGCAGCCAGCATGAACGCAATCAGCACCGAAATCGAATTTACCCTGCCGCTCGGCTACCGCGACGGCGACGGCAACCTGCACAAGAACGGCGTGATGCGGCTGGCTACCGCCGGCGACGAAATCCTGCCGCTGAAAGACCACCGGGTGCAGAGCAACCCGGCCTACCTGACCATCATCGTCCTGTCGCGGGTGATTGTGCGGCTGGGCAACCTGGACATGATCAACACCAAGGTCATCGAAGACCTGTTCGCCGCCGATTTCTCTTACCTGCAGAACCTGTACAACCGCATCAACCTGGTCGACGGCGAAGACAAGGTGGTGCAGATCGAGAGTTTCGAAGCCGCGGGAAAGCGCGCTTCCCTGTAGCGCCCGACCAGCTGTATGCGGAAATTGCTTTTCTGGCATACCACTTTCACTGGTCGTACGGGGAAATCCTGGCAATGGAACACGCAGAGCGCCGCCGCTGGTGCGGGGAGATCAGCAAGATCAACCAGACCATGAACAGCGACGATCGGCACAAAAGCCTAAATTTGGGAGCATGACATGGCTACCGGCCGCAATCCATCCGGCGCAGCATCGCAGCGCAAATCCGGCCCGCCGGCGAACCCTTTCAAGTCGTACAATTTTTACGTGGAAGTAGGCGGCATCGTGGTCGGCGGCTTCACCACGGTCGAGGGCCTGCAGTCAAAGATCGAAGTCAAGAGCGTGCGCCAGGGCGGGGTCAACGATCTCGAATACAAGCTTGGCGGGCAGGTGACGTATGTCGACCTGGTGCTCAAGGCAGGCATCACCGCGCTGGATCCGATGTGGCTGTGGTACCAGGCCGCCTTGAACGGCAAGATCAAACGCCAGAACGGTTCGATCTACCTGCTGGATGATGAAGGCAATCCTACCGTCAGCTGGAATTTCTACAATGCCTGGCCGATCGAGTGGCAGGGGCCGAGCCTGGACGCGGGCCAGAACCTGGTGGCCAGCCAGAGTTTTACGCTGGCGCATGAGGGGATCAAGAAAAACAGCGGGAGCGGCGGCTGATGACCAGGCCGACGCCAGTTTCCCATGTAAGCCGGGGGCATGCCATGCGCCTGGCGTGCGCCGGCGCGGCCAGGGATTTCCAGGCCGGCATCGCCGGCCGCGGCCTGGCATGGCCGGAACACTATCCGGGATTGGACCTGGCGTTCCTGCAAATGCCGCGGCCGGCGCCGCCAGGCAAGATCGCGCACTATATCTCGCAGCACCATCATTGGCTGCGGCTGGTGCAGCAACACCTCCATTCCGCCGTTTCGCAGGAAATCCGCCAACAGATATGGCAAGAAACGCAGCGGCTGGTAGAGAGCCGTTTCGAAAAACATGACATGCAACGCCTGCAGCAGATATCGCGGTTGCTGCTTGCCGTTCCTGCAATCGGGCGCATTGGCAACATCGTGCTGCAGCGGCAGGCGCTGCTCCGTTCCGTGACGGTGCCGGCTGAGGATGCAGGTGCGCAACGATCCGGAAAAAATGGGCGTGTTCAGCAACGGCCACAGCGCCTGGCATCGCCTAGCCGGGCCTATCATTTTCAACGAACTGGCGCCGAGCCCATGTCCGGCCAGGCAGACCGTTCAGCCGCATCTCCACTGATACTGCTGATGCCGCACACGCCGGCTGCGCAGGCAAAGCATCCGGTAACCACGCTGGTGCAGCGCCTGGCCGGCATCATCAGGCAAACAGCGCTGCAAGCGCCGCAACGACTGTTCCGGTCCGTATCGCCTCAGCGCAATGCAGCACAAGCCGTAAACCGGGCAGCAGCTGCTGCCAGCCGCCGCCCGGGTTCGCCGCAACCTGTCCATGCGGCAGGCAAGCTGCGGGAGCTTGGGTCCGGTACAGGCCCAGCACAACCCACGGCGCCAGAAATGCGCTTGGCGTTGCGGTATTCCCGTTATCTGGACAGGCATGATTTCATAGCCAGGCAAGAACAGCGTTTCTACATGTGGAAAAACCAGAGCCTGCGCCGTCAGGAAGTCGCTCGTCGCGGCGATGTCCTGTTGCCGCAGCTGGTCGCCAGGAACCGCATGCATGCCCGGTCCGGCAGCCAGGCGCGGCAGATTGCTGGAAGCGCCGGCCGCGTCGGACGTGACGGCGGGGCGCAAGGCTTTATCTATAAATCCATCATGCCGCGATTGCCGGCAACCGGCGCAAGGACGGTCCGCATGCAATTGCAAGCCGTGGCGGCGCCTGGCTCATCGCCGTCGTCGACGGCGGCTATTACCTTGCTTGCGCCGATGAACAGTCCGGCTGCGGGCGACCAAGTCTCCCTCCAGCCCTACCAGGCCGGATTCACCGCCGCACTGGCTTACCGGCGCCAGGCGCAAGTCAGGCAGGCGGAGGTGCAGCGGCAGATCGAACGCATCGAGCATACGGTGCATACCAAAGTGGTGCGCGAGATCATGCATGACCGCCACAACCAGCAGCATATCCGCAGCGTGGTGACGGCGGCGATGCTGTCGCCGCAAATGGTGCAGGCGCTGGCGCGGCAGGTGCACGCCAGCATAGAGCAGCGCGCCGGCATTGACCGTTACCGCAGGGGGCGCTGATGCTGGAAATGGCCAAAATCGTGGTGCAGCAGACCCAGGAAGAAATTCCCGTCATGTACAACCCGACCGAACTGTCCCTCAACAAGACGGTGGTGCTGCTGGGACAAGGTTCGAATATCCAGTTCCAGCGGGTCGACGACGACGACCTGACGGTTTCCCTGTTTTTCGATACCTACGAACAGCAGACCGACGTCCGCGCCAAGACCAACAAGATCGTGGCGCTGACCCAGCCGACGGTCGGCAACGCCGAACGGCGCGAGCCGCCGGTCGTCGTGTTCACCTGGGCCGGCCCGCTGTTCGTCGGCATGATCAGCAAGCTTGACCAGAAGTTCACGATGTTCCTCAGCTCCGGCGTGCCGGTGCGGGCGGAACTGTCGGTCACCTTCAAATCGGTGCTGACCAAGGAAGAGGACCAGCGCGCGCAAGGAAAATTCAATTGCCGCCAGCTGTGGCGCGTCAAGGAAAACGACCGCCTGTACCTGATCGCGCAGCAGGCCCTGGGCGACGCCAGCCAGTGGCGCCTGATCGCGGAAGGCAACAATATCTACGATCCGCTGAATTTCCCCGGCCGCCATGACATCGGACGCATGCTGGTGATCATCGATGTCCACGGCGAGACATACAACGGCGGAGGCAGCAATGCCTAGCGTCCAGACCGGCGGGTTCCGCATACTGAAAAATCGGAGCGCCTTGCCGACCTCGGTGATCGCGGCGATCCAGAGCGTGCGCGTGGAAGACGAGATAAACATTCCCACCATGTTCAGCTTTACCCTGAACATCGTCTCGTCCGGCGGCGCCTGGCAGGACGTCAACCTGGATATCTTCAAGCCGGGCGACGAAATCACGGTATTCCTCGGCCTCGACAGCCTGCAGCAGATGGTCAGCGCACAAATCACGGCGATCGAGCCGCATTTCAGCGACTATTCCACCGCCACCATCCGCGGTTTCGACCGCATGTACTGGCTGAAATTCGGCACCCGCACCAGGACCTACCTGAACCTGGACGACAATGAAATCGTTTCCCAGGTGGCGCGCGCGGCCGGCCTGACGGTGAAGTTGCCGGGCAGTCCGGCCATGGTCAACGACTATGTGCTGCAAAACAATTCCTCCGACTACGATTTCCTGATGGGCCGTTGCGCGCAGCTCAACTACGAGTTGCTGATGGACGGCGCCACCCTGGTATTCCGGCCTTCGGCAGAGGGCGGCAGCCCGGTCAAGACCATGAACTATCCAACGGATATCAGCGACCTCAGGCTCAGCCTGAAATTGCCGACCATGGGCAAGCAGGTCACGGTGAAGGGATATGACGTCGCATCGAACAAGGTGCTGACGGCGGTGGCGTCCTCCGGCAGTTCGCAGGACAAGATGGGCGGCAAGGAAACCGGCTACCAGCTGGCGCAGGCCTTTCCGGATTCGGACATCCAGCTGGAGCGGCCCGACCTCAGCACTCCGGAAGCCCTGCAGGCAATCGCCAACGCGCAATACAAGCGCAACCTGAACCAGTTCATCGAAGGCAGCACCAGCGTGCTGGGCGACCCGGACATGGTGGCCGGCGTCAACGTCAAACTGAGCGGCCTGAGCCAGCGCTTCAACGGCATCTATTACATCACTTCCAGCGTCCACAGCTACGACGTCAGCGAAGGCTACCAGACAGAATTCAAACTGAGAAGGACGGGCGTATGAGTATGAATGCGGACGAAGGATTTTCTTCGGGCAGCATGACGCTGGGCGTGACCTTGGGCACGGTCAGCAATACCAAGGACGACAAGGGACTGGGCCGGGTCAAGGTCAATTTCATCCTGAAGGGACAGGAAATCGAATCCGGCTGGCTGCAAGTCATGAGTTTTTTCGCCGGTCCGGGCTACGGCGCGTTTTTCCTGCCGCAGCCGGGCGATTCGGCGCTGCTGGCGTTTGCCGACGGCGACGCCAGCCAGGCCTATGTACTGGGCTTCATGTGGAACGGCGTGCAGAAGCCGCCGCTGGAAGCCGCGCAGCAGCAGGACGTCCGCGTGATCAAGACCAAGGGCGGGAAAACCATCACGCTGGACGACTCCGAAAAGGAAAACATCACCATTACCGACAGCAAGAACAACCGCATCGTGATCGATACCGCCAACAACAAGATATCGATCAGCAGCGAAGGCGATTTCGCCATCAGCGCCAAGGGCAAGCTGACCATCAGCGGGGCGCAGGTAGTGGTGCAGAACACGGCCGGCAGCGTCAAGGCGGATTTGTCGAGTTCCGCCATGCAATTGCAGGGCGGGCAGAGCATCAAGCTGTCGGCCGCCATGATCGACTTGAACTAGGAGCAAGCATGGCACAAGGCGCCGCCAAGCAGGGCGACAGCATCGTCAACGCCGCCGATATCCATATCGTGCTGGTGCCGAGCCCGGGCGGGCCGGTGCCGACGCCGCAGCCGTTTCCGTTCAACGGCAAGATTACGCTCAACACCAGCCTGAATGTGCGCATCAACAGCCGGCCGGCGGCGACCGTGGGTTCGATGGCGCAAAACATGCCGCCGCACATACCCGCCAGCGGCGCCTTCCAGATCCCGCCCACCAACCTGGGCCAGGTAGTGATGGGCAGCATGACGGTGCGTATCAACGGCAAGGCGGCGGCGCGCGCCGGCGACTTCTGCGAAACCTGCCACGATGTGCCGCCGGCCGGACCGCAGGCGCCGCCGCCGACGGTGCAGGTGCTGGGCCTGAGCACGGTGAACATAGGATGAACGGCCCGGCGGACAGCGATTTCCTCGGCCAGGGCTGGGCCTTCCCGGTGACAGCCAGCGGCGGCAAGGTGCAGCTGGCGGCCGGCGCCGAGGACATCCGGCAGGCGCTGCTGATCATCCTGCAAACCGCGCCCGGCGAGCGGGTGATGCTGCCGGCCTTCGGCTGCCGCATCAATGAACTGGTGTTCGCGGCCGGCAACGCCACCGCCGTCAGCCTGGCGCAGCTGTATGTGAAGCAGGCGCTGGACCGCTGGGAACCACGCATCCAGACCTTGCAGGTGAACGTGACGATTACGCAGCAGCAGCCGAACTGCCTGCAGATCGCGGTCGACTACATGATCCGCGACCGCAACCATCCGGCCAACCTGGTGTTTCCTTTTTATCTTAAATAAAACCGGAGTCAAGCATGAACCACGAAGTGATCGAAGCCAGAATCAAAGAGCTGAAAGACAATTACCAGGCCGGGCAAGCGCAACTGCGCTCCCTCGAAGCGCAGCAAAAAGACTTGCAGCAAACCCTGCTCAGGATCAGCGGTGCGATCCAGGTGCTGCAAGAGCTGATAGACCAGCCGCTGCAGGCCGCGGGGCCGGATGCCCAGCCTAACGTCATGCATTTGGCCAGGTAATCCGGTACGCCATGGCTGACCCGATCCTGGACTTTCGCACCGCTGAGCAGTTTTATCAGCAGGCGCTGAAGCTGGCCCAGACCTACGCTCCCGAATGGAGCGCCTACTGGCCGGCGGCCTTGACCGCGGCCACGCCGGATCCGGTCGGCGCGGCGCAGGCGGTCAACCAGGATCCGGGCCTGGTCTTGCTGAACCTGTTCGCCCAGCTGGCGGCCTATACGGCAGGGATCGAAAACCAGATGCCGAACCAAAGGCGGCAGGCCTTTTTCCAGTGCATGGGCATGCAGCTGCGGCCGCCGCTGGCAGCGCAGGCGCCGCTGCAATTCACGCTCAAGCCGGAGCAGCCGGCGAAGACGGTGCCGGCGCAGACGGCGGTGCTCGACGCCGATGCCCAGGCCATCCGCTTTCAGACCAACCAGGACTTGCTGGTGGTGCCGGCCAGCCTGTGCGCCGCCATGACCATCATGCCGGCGCAAGACCAGTACATCGACGCCATGCCGGCCTTGGCTTCGAGCGCCGCCGGTACAGAGGGAGTGCCGCTGTTCGTCGCCGACGAAACCGCGGATCCGGCCGAGCAGGCGCTGGGCCACTGGTTCATCATGGGCGACAGCCAGCTGTTCAAGCCCGATCCGGCCCTGCAAAGCATCACCATCACGCTGTACGGCAAGCAGCTCTACAGCGATTATTTCGGACAGTGGTTCGACGGCGCGCTGACGCCGCTGAGCGCGCAGCTGACGCAATCGGCCGACGCCGGGCAGCTGGACATCCAGCTCAGCCAGAAGCCGCAGGCGGCAGCGCGGACAATTGCCCAAGTGCAGCAGGAAATCTATCGGCAGGAAGACCCGGGCGCCGGTTTCACCGACGACGTCCTGCTGACCGAACCGGACCAGCAGCTGGAATACTGGCTGCTGGTCAAGCCCCGCCCGCAGGTCAAGGTGCTGGCGTCGCTGGCGCAGCAGCTGCCGGTCGTCACCGGCATCCAGTGCACCTTCAAGGGCGACGCGATCCAGCCGCAGCAAGCCGCATTCAACGTGGTGCTGCTCGACATCTCGAACGGCGCCTATCCTTTCGGCCAGTCGCCGCAAGCCGGCGACGCTTTTTACATCCGCAGCGACAGCGTCTTTTCGCGCAAGGGCGCGCTGGTCAACATTTCCTTCCAGCTGACCGCGGTCGCCGTCGAGTATCCGGTCACCCTGTACTGGCAATTCTGGGACGGCAAGCAATGGCAGTCGTTCAACCAGACCTTGGCCCAGGCCAGCCAGTACCAGTTTGTCGACACCACCAGCAACCTGCAGCACGACAATCCCGACGGCCCGACCCTGATCCAGTTCCAGTGCCCGGTGCTGGGTGAAACCACGGTCGCCGGCGGCACCGGCTTGTGGATACGCGCGGTGATCGCCGCCGGCGGTTATGGCGAGGCCGGCGGTTTCACCACCACCAGCGTGGCCGATACGATAGACAGCATTCCCGCCGCAATCCTGACGCCGGAGCAGAAAAACAGCGTGATCGCCTACCTGAACGATGTCGAGGGCATCAATTTTTCCTACCAGTTCAACCAGTCGCAGTTTTATCCGCCGTATATCCAGTCGCTGCAGATCGGCTACAGCTATGCGGCGCCGCCGACCCGCTACTGGAGCTACAACGCCTTCACCATGAGCCGCTTCCTGTTCAGCCCTTTCAAGCCGGTGGAAGAGATGCTGACCGGGTTTTATTTTGCTTTCAGTACAGTCGATTTCGGCAATTTCACCTTGGGCAACAAGCTGACCCTGTATTTCTACCTGCAGCAGGAAAGCGCCGCGCCAGGCAGCAAGCTGCAGTGGGACTATTACGACGGCCAGGCATGGCAGGCGCTGTCGGTGGACGACAGCAGCTACGGCCTGAGCCGTTCCGGCATCGTCGGTTTCACCGTGCCGGCAGGCATGCCTGCGTCCTACCTGTATTCGCAGACAGCGTACTGGTTCCGCATCAACAATCCGCATGTCAGCCGCACCATCCGGGTCTACGGCATCTATCCGAATACGGTCATGGCCAGCAACATCACCGGCGTCGACGATGAGGTGCTGGGCTCAAGCAACGAGCAGCCGTCGCAGACTTTCGCGCTGGACTACACGCCGGTGCTGCCGAACCTGGACCTGCAGGTGATCGAAGCGCGCGGGCTCGACACCGCCGCCCAGGACGACGCCGTGCAAGACAGCGCAGGAGCTGCCACTGCCGCCACTGCCGGCAGCGAAATCAGCCGGCAATGGCGGCAGGTCGACAATTTTACGTTCTGCGGCCCCACCGACCGCGTCTACACGCTGGATTGCCAGAACGGCCTGGTGACTTTCGGCGACGGCTACAACGGCATGGTCCCGCCACGCGGCTACAACAACATCGTCGCCGCCCATTACGACTATACGCAGGGACTGGCGGGCAATGCCGGCGCGCATCGCCTGACCATGCTGCGGCCCGGCATCAGCAACATCGACGGCGTAGACAATCCGGCGCCGGCCGCGGGCGGCGTCAACGGCGATACAGTGGCCGATATCGCCGCGAACAGCCCGGCGCTGGTGAAGGCAGGCGGTTATGCGGTCGAGCTGAGCGAGCTGAGCGCGCTGGCCGCGCAGTCTTGCCAGCAGGTGGCGCAGGCGCGCGCGCTGGAAACGCCGCAACAAGACATCAGCATCGTCTTGCTGGCGCTCAGCAGCGCGCCGGCGCCTTACACCAGCCCGGAAATCCTGAACCAGGTAGCGGCCGCCATCAAGCAGGCCTGCCTGGCGCCGCTGGCGCCGCGCATCAGTACCCGGGCGCCGGATTTCGTGGCGATCAATGTCAGCGCACAGCTGGCGGTCAGCTGTGCGCCAGACCAGAAGAACGCCCTGCAGCAAAACATCGGGCGCCAGCTGCAGGCTTTTTTCCAGCCGGTGTTCGGCGGCCCCGGGCAGCAAGGCTGGCGCTTCGGGGAAACCGTGCAGGCTTCCGCGGTCAGCCGTTTCCTGCGCACGCTGCCGCAGGTCGAAACCGTGCTCGGCCTGAACCTGAACGGCCACCAGAACGGCAACATTGCGCTGTTGCCGGCGCAGCTGCCGGTGGCCGGCCAGATGACGCTGTTACTTTACCTGGAGTAGGGCGATGAGCTTCGAATTGCCCGACCTCGACCTGAAGACCTACCAGCAGCTGGTGGTCGAGCTGGTGCGCAAGATTCCCCAATACACCAAGCTGTGGACCGACTATAACGACAGCGATCCCGGCATCACCTTGCTGCAGCTGCTGGCCTGGCTGGACGAATCGCTGCTGTACCAGGCCAACCAGATCCCGACCCTGACCGACGAAAATTTCCTGCGCTGGGTGCTGGGGCTGGCCTTCAGCAGCAACCAGACCGAATACAGCAAGGCTGCCCAGACCTACTACGATTTCGACTTCCTGGCCCTGCAGGCGGCGCTGGCGCAAATCGAGCAAGGACAGGCGGCCAGCAAGGCGACGCTGCAAAAAGAAATATTGCTTTACCTGCAAAGCCCATACCTGGCGCTGACCTTGCCGAATATCGAGGTGGTGGCGATGCAGAGCAACCGCATGATCGAATTGCTGTATGACCAAGCCGTGGCGCAGCAAAAGAAAATCCACTCCAGCATCCCGGTGCCGGTTCCGCTGTATGTGCAGCAAGCCTACGCGCAGGCTGCGGAGCAGGCCAGCACCGCCTATCTCCTGAGCGACGCCGCCTGGAACTATGTCTATCCGCTGTATCCCAACAAGCAGCAATATGCCTATTCCAGCACGACCATGCGCCGGCTGCTGCTGTTGCAGGGAAAAGACGAGCGCGCGCGGGAACAGACTTTGCTGAACCAGGTGAACTACTATCTGCAGCCGCGCGTGATTGCGGGCAGTGCGGTGCGGGTGCAGATGGCGCAGCTGACGGCGATCGACCTGACCCTGTCGATCCGCTGCAGCGCGGCCACGGTCATGTCGGTCACGCTGGATGCGCTGGTGAACCTGCTGTTCGGCTACCTGCTGCCGGGCGGCGGTCCCGATGGCCGCGGCTGGCCTTACGGCCAGGCGCCGCAGGCCGACGACCTGCTGCACCTGATCCTGAGCGTGCCGGGCGTGGCTGCGCTGGAAAGCATGGACTACAACTTCATCCCCACCATCGTCCTCAACCAGATGGCGCAGCTCGGCGCCAACACCACGCTGGCCGACTTGCCATCGGGACGCAGCGCCATGCTGTACCAGGGCTTGCCGCGCTTGCGCTGCCTTGACATCACCGCGAGCAGCCAGCCATGAGCAAGCAGCCATCCAGCTATCAGCGCTACCTGCCGGCGATCTACAGCGGCAAGGATTCGGCGTTTGTCGGCGACTATCTCAAGATATTCGAGAAGCTGCTGACCGGTATCGGCGACGGCACCCTGGACGGGCGCCGCGGCATCCAGGAACTGCTGAACGCGGACGTCGCCGGCAACCTGTTTTATCCGCGCCTCAGTTTCCTGTTCGACCCGGCCAGCACGGATTTCATACCGCCGATTTCGGCTGCAAAGCCGAACCAGCAGCAGGCCATCCTGGCCAACCTCGACAGTTACATCGGCGTGCCGCCAGTCACCAATCCGCTGGCAGCCTACGTCGCCGGGCAGCCAGCCGCGGGTTCGGCCCAAAGCGGGATCGAAGCCTGGCTCAACAGCTTCCTGAACTGGCTGGGCGGATGGGTCGACCTGACGCTGGACAACAGCTGGAACATTGACAAGAAACGCATGGTGACGGCGCAGATCCTGGCGCTGTACCGGTTGCGCGGCACGCCGCAGGGGCTGGGCTTCATGCTCGATTTGCTGCTGGACCTGCCAATGACCATCCAAGGCGTGCAGTACCAGATGCCGGTAGACGGATTCCCGGCCAAGGCTGTGCCGGTCAAGGGGCCGGTCACGCTGACGGTCAGCAACCCGGTCCCGCCCTGCATCCGTGTCGCCGGCCAGGCGCAGGGAGCGTTTATCCTGCAAGAGCGCTACCACGCCGGCAGCCAGGTGGTGTCGGGCTATTTTCCGTGGCTGTTCAATGTGCAGATCACGCTGCCCAATGCGCTCAACAGCGGCTTCGTCCTCACCAGCCAGAACACGCAGCAGATCCTGCGCCTGCAGCAGCAATTGCAGCAGCTGCTGGCCGCCATCAAGCCGGCCGCCAGCCGTTTCACCATCACCATTTTTCCCAGCATGCAGTTGCAGGCGGTCACGCCGGAGACGCAAATATGCAATGCCGCAACGCTGGGCATCAACACTTTGCTGGGCCTTCAAGGAAAAAATAAATGAGCGCGTTCATTCCACCCATTCCATCCGATGTCGCGGTGCGTCTTAACTATCATGACGGCATGTTCCTCACCGCGCAAAACATGACGCTGGAGCAGAATTATTTCTCCAACTGGATCAAGCTGCAGAACCAGTGCCTGTACACCCCGGGCGTGCTGAACGGCTTCGACGTCGTGCTGCAGAACAATACCCTGGTGGTGGCGCCCGGCGTCGGCTTCGATTCCAGCGGCGATTTCCTGGTGTTCCCCGGCACCAGCGGCAACATGGTGCCGGCAGCGACCAACCTGGGCGACAGCTACGGGCTGTATGCGGTATATCCGCCCACGCCCAACGTTTCCACCGACACCCTGGACCAGGCCGCGGTGCTGCAAAGCGCTTCATTGACCTATCCGCCTAGTTATTCAATCATCCTCGTCACGGTAACGATGGACAGCGCCAACCCCGGCATCATCAAAAGCATTGCCGACAGCCGGAAAGCGGTCACCAGCCGCCTGCCGGCCGTGCTGGGCCAGCCGGCGGCAATCCAGTCGAACCTGGCGCAGGGCCTGGACGGCGCGCGCCACGGCAGCGTCACGTTCGATACCCGCACGCTGCTGAAAGTCGGCGACCGGTCGTCGCGGCCGGTGTTTTACGCGGCCGGGCAGGGGCCTGCCTTCAATGTGCCGCCCAATGTCAACGCCACCGTGGTCGGCACCGTCCCCTATGCGGTCAGCGTCAGCAATGTCGGCACTTCGCAGTTCACCCTGGACCTGGTGGCGATAGAAACCCGCGCCGGCAGCGAGCCGTCGGCGCAGGTGAACTGGCTGGCCTTGTCCAACTCTTCCACGCTTGAGAACGCCTGACAGGAATCGCACCATGAGCAGTCCATTGATTCAACGTCCAAATTATTTCGCCGGCGAAGCCTTGCTGACCGCCGATTTCGCTTGCGAGCAGCAGTACCACATGGATATCCAGAGCTTCAACAACCAAAGCCTGTACATCTGCGGCATTGCCAGCGGGCTCGAGGTGTTCTGGGACGCCGAGAGCAGCGCCAGCCAGGTGGAGGTCAGCCCAGGCATGGCGATCGACGGCCTGGGCCGCCAGATCATCCTGCTGCAGCCGCAGGTAGTCAGGCTGGCCGATGTGGTAGCGGGAGCGACCTATTTCCTCAGCATCAGCTACAACCAGGTGTATGCCGATTACAGCAACGAGACCGGCGTTGCCGGCTACAAGCGGATCGTGGAGCAGCCGCTGATCCAGTATGTGCGCAACCTGCAGCAGCCGGCCATGAACATCCTGCTGGCCGTGATCAGCTTCACCACCCAGGGCGCGATCAACCAGCTGACCTATCGCTCGGGCAACATCGAGCGGCGCTACGTCGGCTCGACCCTGGGCGCGTTGAATTTTGTGACTGAAGGCGCCGGCGTTCACCGCATCAACCTGCCGGACGCGCTCGCCGGTTTCCTCGGCAACGCGGACAGCGACGGTTATCCCAGCATCTGCGCAAAAAAGGAAAGCAGCGGCGACCAGGCTTACCTGGAAGTGGATGCGCCGCGCAGCCAGTTCATGGGGCTGCTGACCACCCGCAATAACCTTGGCGTCGGCAGCGACCAGCCGCTGGCCAACCTGCAGGTCGACGCCATTACCTTCAAGGGGCCTGGGACACTGTCTTCAGACGGCCCGCTGGTGACTTTATCGAAGACGCTGGCGCCGTATTTCCAGGTCGGCGACCTGCTGGTCTCGGATCCGCCGGTGATCACCATGAGCAACGGCCAGACCAGCTTCGGCCTGGCCCAGCGGCGCACTATCGTCGCCATTAACCCGGGCAGCCTGCAAGTCACGGTAGACGCGGCATTCAATCCGGTCCTGCAAAGCATCAGCTACACCTATGTGCGTTCGACGCTGGTGCGCTTCGCCGCCGGCAGCGACAGCAACCTGCTGCGCATCAATGTCGACGGCACGGTCGGCCTCGGCATGCAGGCCGGCATCAGCTCCGGCCTGGCCGGCGCCGGCCCTAATGCGCTGGTGATCACTGCCGACCGCAAGGTCGGCATCGCCTTGACCGACCGCAGCCCGGCGGCGGCGCTCGACGTCAACGGCAAGATCCAGGCTGACGACCTGAGCGTGCGGGGGCAGATCCAGACCGGCTCGATGATATCCAGCGGCCCGATCCAGGCTCAGAGTTTCGAGGGCAACGGTTCCAAGCTGCAAGGGTTGCCTATCCTCAGCTACTGGACCCGGGAAACCATCGGCACCCCGACCAGCAACCTGTACTACACCGAAGGCAACGTCGGCATCCGCGACAAGACCCCGCTGGCCTCGCTCAGCGTCGGCGGCGGCCAGTCGTTCATCGGCAAGGGACAAATCACTGCCATCAGCGACAATGTCTTGCAGGGATACCAGACGGCGTTCCAGGATGAAATCACGGTCGGCGACACGATCACCGTCGGCATGCTGGTCGAGCAGGCCGGCGTCATCGCCGAAATCCTCAGCGACACCCAGCTGCGGCTGCAGGAACAGCTGCCGCTTGCGGTGCAGGATTGGGCCTACAGCTACCAGGCGCCGGGCACCGACAGGAAGCCCGGGCAAGGACAGATCAGCAGCAATGGCAGCATCATCACCGGCAAGGGCAGCAGTTTCAAGAGCACCGCCGCTGTCGGCGGCAAAATCATCATCGGCCGTTTCGATCCAAAAACCAGCATCAGCCAGAGCAGCGCCGTGGTTACCGTCGCCAGCGCGACCGCGCTGACCTTGGCGACGCCGTTTGCGATCGACGTCAGCGGCTCGCCATACAAATATCAGTCGGGCAGCGGTCCAGCCACGGACGGCGTCGGCACGATCACTACCAAGGGCGCGCAGGTGACCGGCGACAAAACCGATTTCAGCGGATACAAGGCCGGCGATCTCCTGATCATTCCGCCGTCCATCTCGCTGCCGCAGACCATGTTCGTGCAGTCGGTCATCAGCCAGACTGAATTGAAGCTGACCCTGCTGGACGGAAAGGGCAAGCTCACAGGAAACTTTCCGGCCGCGGTGTCGGCTTATGTGGTGACGCCTTCGCTGCTGGGCTATTTCGCCGCCAATAACGCCAACGGCGTGCTGCCGTCCAGCGGCCCGGGAATTCCGCCGGCGATGATCGTCGCTACCAACAACATCGCCGCCACGCCCAACACGGTGGCGATCAATTGCCGGCCGGAAGAAATCCAGAGCAAGTACGCCTTGCAGGTCAATGGCGACGTCAACTTCAGCGGCAGCAGCGTGGATGTCAAGGATCTGTATGTAGAGACCCTGACCGCTAGCAAAAGCATCACGGTGAAAAGCGACGGCACCATCGACAAGCTGCTGGATGTGGGCGTAAGCGGTTCGTCGCTGCTGACGGTAAGCAAGACCAACGTCACGGTGGGCGCGAGCAGTGCGCCGTACCAGCTCGAAACGGCCGGCAACATCCACGCCAGCGGCAATATCGTCAGCGCCAAGACGGTGAGCGGCGCCAGCCTGGAGGGAATGGCGCTGAAGGCGGCCGGGACCAGCATCAACAGCGACGGCAGCGTGCAGATCATCGGCACCCGGGTAGCCTATGACCAGTCAGCCCTGACCAACGGCGGCACATTCTTCCAGCAGGTGGCGGTCACTGACGGCTATGTCGTGGCTACGGTCGGGCAGCCGGCCTGGGCGGTCAATTATTGCGGCAGCCTGTCCGGCGCTACCAGCGACAGCCAAGGCAACCAGACCAGCTTCATGTATGCGACCGGACTGGCTTATCAATATGTCGTGAATGAAGGTAAAAAGGCGGCGGCGGTATATTTCATTCCGGTGCCGGGCTCTTTCACGATGCCGGTAAAACAGGGCGAGACCTGGACCTTGACCTTGACCTGGAATGCCGATTTAGGCGGTGCGCCGCAGGTCGAGTTCTACTGGGTGCCGCTGGGACCGGCGCCCAGTACCCTGGCAGAAGCTGCGCAACCGGCGCCGGCCACGCTGGCCGGGGGCGGCATGGCGGCCTCTTTGCAGCGCTTGCGCGACGACCTGGTCGCGGGCCGTATCGGCAGCAGCGTGCGCGCCACCGTGCAGGAAGCCATCCAGCGCCGGATCGACGACCTGACCCAGGTATTCGGCGATGCAACCCGCATGAGCAGCAAGCCGGAACAGCGGGAGCAATTCATCCGTGATCTGCAAAAGATCGTCTGCGGACCGGGCTCGACCGTGCAGGCATCGATGCAGCCCGGTTTTGAACAGGATGTACAGGCCTTGATTGACACCTTCGGCAGTGTCACCACGCATGTTTTCAACCCGTCGCAGCGCGGCCTGCTGGCTGCCGGAGTGATAGCGCTGGTGCAGATCAACGACAGCCCGGCCAACCGCCACGACCTGAACCTGATCAAGAACAACATCAACCTGTTCCTCGACAACGTGCAGCAGGTGCTGCAGCTCCAGTTCGGCGCCAACGAGCGCCGGCTGCTGACGCGGGCGCTGGTGCGCCTGGTCGGCGACGGATCGGGAGACGCCGATGGCAGTTAGGACGGGGCCGCTGTCCGCATTTTTTTACAGTCGCAACCAGCCGCAATTCTTATCGATGTTCACCCATGAGGAATGATCATGAATACCATTACAAACGGCAGTTTCGGAACCCGCACCGCGTATAACCAGTCCGACCTGGTCGACGGCGGCACCAGCTTTACCCAGGTCGCCACCAGCGACGGCTTTGTCATGGCGACAGTCGGCCAGCCGACCTTCAGCGCCAATTACCTCGGCACCCTGGAAGGCTTCACCGTAGACAGCAGCGGCAGCAACACCAGCTTTGTCTACGCCACCGGGCTGGCATACAGTTACAACATGCAGAACGGAAAAAAGGGCGTGAACACAATCCTTATCCCCATGCCAGGCTCGTTTACCTTGCCGGTGCGCAAAGGCGAGACCTGGAACCTGCGGTTGACCTGGAACACAGAAATCGGCCAGGCGCCGCAAGTCGAGTTTTACTGGATTCCCGACCTGGATAGCGCCCAGGGGCAGACAGGGGTGCCGGCCGGCCAGCAAGCCAGCATCATGAAACAGGCCATGAACACGCTGCGCGACGAACTGCAATCGGGCAAGGTGCAAGGTAGCATGCTGCTGTCGGCGCAACAGGCGATCGATGGCCGGGTACTTGACCTGGCGCATATCCTCGGCGACAGCGTCAACCAAGGCAGCAGCGAGCAGGACCGCCAGCAGTTCCTCGGACGCTTGCAAAAGATCGTCTGCTCGGCGGCGCCGCAAGGACAGAAAACGGACAACGTCGTCGATCCGCGAGCCCTGCAAGAATTGATCGCCAGCTTCGGCAAACTCAGTGGCCACACCTTCAGCACCCAGCAAAACAGCCTGATGGAAGCCGGCGTGCGGGCGCTGGTGCAGATCAACGACAACGACGCCAACCGGCGCGACCTGTCGCTGATCAACCGCAACATCGGCCTGTTCCTCGACAACCTGCAGCAGGTGCTGGACAAACAGTTCAGCAACAATGAGCGACGGCTGCTGACGCGGGCGCTGGTGCGCATCGTCGGCGACGGCAACCGCGGCGACCTGTGAACCACCGCTGGCCAGCTTCGGCGGACAAGCCATGCTAGCGGCCGCCGGCCACGCCCAGCTGGTTACCTTCGACTTGCTGGACGAAGCCGAATGCGAGGACTGGGTGCTGCGCACGCTGCTGCTGCGGCGCCATTGGCGCCCGCGGCATGCCGCGGCGCCGTTCTTTACGCTGGGCCTGGCGGCGTACCTGGATTGCGGCGCAGGCAACGTTTATCGCGACCTGGCGCTGCGCAGCCGCAACAACCGCATGCTGGAAAACCATTTCGGCCCGCTGCTGCAATCGCTGGCGACGCTGCTGGGCGATTATTTCGGCGCGCCGGCCGGCATGACGGACGCCGCGGCATGGCCCGGTTTCCATATCTACCTGCCGCATCCAGCCTTCGGCCTGCCGGTCGCCAGCGTGCACCGCGACCTGCAGTACCGGGATGTGTTTCCGGGACATGCGCTTGGCGAGGACGACATGTTCAGCTTCACCTTGCCGCTCAGCACGCCTGAGCGCAGCGGATTGAATCTCTGGCGCGACGGCGCCGCGGCTGCCGAGCCGGATTTCCATCCTTACCGCAGCGGGCAGCTGGTGGTACACAGCGGCCTGGCGACGCACCAGGCCGTGCTCAAGTGCGACGGCGATCTCGAACGCATCACGCTGCAAGGCCATGGCGTACGGCTCGGGCAGCGTATTTTGCTGTACTGGTAAGCCCATGCCGACCTCGACCATCCGTCCGGAATTCCAGCTGCAGCTGTTCAGCCAGGCCGCATCCGCCGACATCGTCCAGCGCCTGCTCGACCTTGATGCTTTCTGGCTGCCGCGCCATCCGTACTTGCCGTTCTATACATTGGGCGCGACCAACTACTACGACATCACCGGCAATCCGGCCAAGCCGTACTTGCGCCTGGCGCAGCAATACAACCCGTTCCTGCGCGAAAACTTCGGCGAAGTCTATGCGGCCCTGCTGTCCAGCCTGCGGGAACGGCTAGGACAGCCGGTCGGTTTCCTGCCGGAGGCGGCGCTGCCCGGTTTCCATATTTTCGGCGGCCATGCCGATTTCACTGCAGGCAACCAGCACGATATCCTGCATGGCGCATGGTTCCAGCGGCGCGACGGCCATGGTTTTCCCGGCAATCCGATCCATGTCGATACGGCGCACCTGGCGCTCGGACTGCCAGCCGCGGTGGCCGGTGCGCCGCTGCCCACCTTGTCGTTTACCCTGGCGCTGTCTCTGCCGCAGGAGGGTGCGGGCATGAAGATCTGGCCGCTGCGCATGGCCGATATCGGCGACCTGGACGGCCAGGAACAGATGCAGCTGCTGCAACGCTGCGCCAGCCGCCTGGTCGCCTACCAGGCCGGCGGCCTGTTCGTGCATTCCGGCGACTGCTATCACCAGGCGCGCGGCCTGCCGGTACAGGACGGTCAATACCGCATCACGCTGCAAGGCCACGGCGCCTGGCTCGACGGCCAGTGGCGCCTGTTCTGGTAACGCCTGCCAACGAAAGGAACCATGCCATGTTTTTCGCCCCAAGCCAATTTTCCTTTGCCCAAGTGCTGACCCGGCACTGGGAAGCGATCCTGGCCGAATGCCTGGCTTTGCCCGGGCAGGAATTCGATGCCTGGCCGGAACGGAACCTCTACAGCCACGGCTGGGATGTGTACGGGCTCTATGTGGGCCAGCAGCCGCTGCTGGAAAACTGCATCTTCTGCCCGCACACCGCCGGCCTGCTGCAACTGGTGCCTGGCCTGTCGGCGGCGGGTTTTTCACGGCTGGCGCCCGGCGCCGAGATCCGGCCGCACGTCGGCTACAGCGACCAGGTGCTGCGCCTGCACCTTGCGCTGCGCGCCAGCGGCGATTGCGGCATCCGCGTCGGCCGGCAGGTGCGGCGCTGGATTCCCGGCCAGTGCCTGGTGTTCGACGATACCGTGGAACACCAGGCCTGGAACCGCGGCGACGCCGAGCGCCTGGTGCTGCTGCTCGATTTTGACAAGCCGCTGCAAGGCCTGGACGCCGATGAGCAGCATTGACAGCAGCGCCTATGGCGATAACCAGGATTTGCTGCAGGCGCTGAAGCAGCTGGGCGACGGCATGATAGAGCGCGGCCTGCTGCTGCGCCAGCTGGCCGAGATTCCGGCCGCGAATCCGGCGGAGACGGACGACAGGATCGCCGCCTTATACCGCCAGGCCAGCCGCCGCCAGCTGCCTTCGCTGCAATTGCAGCAACAGCTGGTCCAGCTCGGCGCCAGCCTGCAGCGGCAGTGGGAACGGCTGGCGCAACGCAGCGCCGCCAGCGTCCAGGCCCAGGTATTCCTGCCCTGGGTGCACCTGGCGCTGTTGTTCCAGCTCGGCCGGCGCGACCAGGAGTTGCTGCTGTGTGCCTTCCTGGGCGAGCTGGACCAGCGCTATTGCACCATCCTGCAAGCGTTCGGCGATGCGGATGCGACCAGCGCCGACGATGGTTTTACCTCCCTGGCCAGCGCCGCCACGATGCTCGGCGGCAGCCTGGCCGACCGCATCGACATGCAGAAGTGCCTGATGAGCGACGCCGCCTTGCGCCACTGGGACCTGGTCGAGCTGGCGGCCGGCAGCCGCCTCGGCGCCATGAGCGGCGGCTATCGCCTCAATCCTGCCATCGTCTCTTATCTGCTGGCGCGCGCCGCGCCGCAGCTGCGGCTAGAGCAGCCCCTGGTGGAAATCGGCAGCCGGCTGGAACTGGATGATCACCTGGTCGATGAAAAGGTGAAGCAGCAGCTGTCGCATTTCATAGACCATGCGAGCAGGGAAGACACGCACCTGTCCAGTTACCTGCTGCACCTGCAAGGACCTGACCTGCCGTTGCAGCAGAGCCTGTGCGCCGCCACCTTCAGGAAAATCGGCATGCATTGCGTCCTGCTCGACGGCAAGGCGGTCTGGCAAACCTACCTGAGCGAACGGAAGAACCGCGCCGCGGTGCTGGCGCGCCTGCGCCTGCTGTGCCGCGACGCCTTGCTGTGCAACCGGGTGCTGGTGCTGCTCCATTGCCAATGGATCTGCAGCCAGGACAGCGCCGACGACCTGCTGGAAGATATCTGCGGCACGCTGCTCGACAGCCAGCGCTACCTGGCGGTGCTGAACGGCCCGGCGCGGCGCCTGAGCGATATTGCCCACCAATACAGCGCCCACCAGGCGCTGCCGATCCTGATCAAGAGCACGGCGCCGGATACGCAGCTGCGGCGGCAAGTCTGGCTGCGCCACCTGCCGGCCTCCGGCTTCGCCCCGGACCAGGCGGCGCTGACGCAGCTGGTCAACAACTACCTGTTTACAGAACAGCAGATCCTGCTGGCGATCAAGGACGCCGCCAGCCGCAGCGTGCTCAATCCCGATGCCGAAAGCATGACCGAACTGCTGCTCGACGCCTGCCGCGAGCAAAGCAACCGCGAGCAGCTGAGCGTGGCGCAGGAAGTCAAGACTGCTTACCGTTTCAGCGACATCGTGCTGCCGGCCGACACCAGGCGCTGGTTGCAAGAGGTGCTGCAGTATGCGCAAAACCGCCACCAGGTAATAGAAAGCTGGGGATTCGACAGCAAGAACCAGAACAGCAGGAACCTGTGCGTGCTGTTTTACGGGCCATCGGGCACCGGCAAGACCATGGCAGCTTCGATCATCGCCAATGAGCTCAACCTGGGCCTGTACAAGATCGACCTCGCCAGCATCGTCAGCAAATACATAGGTGAAACCGAAAAACACCTGGCACAGCTGTTCGACCAGGCCGAAGCGATGAATATCGTCCTGTTTTTCGATGAAGCCGAAAGCCTGTTTTCCAAGCGCACCGAAACCAAGGATGCGCACGACCGCTACGCCAACCTGCAGACCGGCTATCTGCTGCAGCGCATAGAAAGTTATCCCGGCATCGTCATCCTGTCGACCAATCTGCTGAAGAACATGGACAAGGCGTTTACCCGCCGCTTCAAGTTCATGATCGAGTACCCGTTCCCGGGCCGGGAGCAGCGCCTGCAGCTGTGGCGCAATGCGTTTCCGGCGGCAACGCCGCTGGCCGCCGACCTGGACCTGCCGCTGCTGGCGGAGAAAGCGCCGCTCAGCGGCGGCAACATCAACAATATCGCGCTCAGCGCCGCCTTCCTGGCCGCGGCGCAGCAGCAGGCAGTGACGCAGCAGCATATCCTGCAAGCCACCGAGCGGGAATACCACAAGCTGGGCAAGGTGTTCAGCGCTGCCGATTTCAGCTGGAACGACGATGACTAGCCATCGCCGCAGCGCCGCCGTTGGACGGGAACCATGCAGAAACTGAGCGCGCAAACGGCCCCGCAAGCGCCGCAAGCGGATACGCAAGAAAACTTGCAGCCGCACTATGAGCCGCCAATGGAGGGCGGAGAACTGAGTGAAATGGGAGATTTTCACTACGCCGGCAGTCCATTCCGGCGCCGCGACAGAAGCATGGCGCGGCTTCCGCCTGCGCCGCTCACCCCACCCAACAAGACCGGCTTGCCGGATAAACTGAAGAACGGCATCGAAGCCTTGTCTGGCATCAGCCTGGACCGGGTCAAAGTACATTACAACTCGCCGCGACCGGCGCAATTGCAAGCGCTGGCCTATGCCCAGGGCAGCGAAATTCATCTCGCTCCCGGGCAGGAACGTCATCTGCCGCACGAAGCCTGGCACGTGGTGCAACAAGCGAGCGGGAGAGTGCGTCCGACCCTGCAGCTGAAAAGCGGAGTTGCGCTCAATGACGATGGCGGGCTGGAGCATGAGGCAGACTTGATGGGGCAAGCGGCCGTACGATACCGGGGAAACAGCTTGGCTGGCGGCGCGCGCGAGCACGGCGGCAACTGGAATATGCCGGCGGTGGCGCAGCGTTTGCCTGAAGACGCCTTTACCTATGTCGAGGAATTGACCGCGGAGGAGATGGAAGAAAGCGAGGTCGCGAGAAATGTTGCCGTGCTGAAGCGGACCCTGGCGAACGCTCGCAACATAAACCGGACTTTTCCGCTGATTACGCAGAACACGGAAACATTCAAGGCGATAAAAGCTGCGCTCTATCGAAAAATTGCGACTTTGGCGATAAGCCTTGGCCGTGGACAGGGAGCCGAGTTCATTAAACGATGGAATGCGGGGCAGGGAAATAGGCTGGCCCTGGAATATTATGCCGCCACCGGCGTCTTTGGAAAAAAATACGTCCCGGTAGAATCGAAACCTTTTTTTGCCGGCGATGCGGCCACTCTCGACTATTTGAAAAACTGGCTAAAGAAAAAAAGCAAAGACAAAAGCATGAATCCGGATATCAAACTGGCCAGGATGATTCCCCTGATCTTGTCGGAGCCGGCTTTGCCCGAGAATGTCATCGTCGCTCTGAAGCTGTTCTTCGGGCACACCGCCAATTTCGTGCCGCAGGATAATCTGGGTCGAGATTTCCGTTCAGTCGAACACGGCGATTACTACCGTTCCAGCCTGGATCCTGTGCGAGAGGGAAATACCGCCTTGCTGCGCGAGCACGCCGAGGAACGCTACAAGGCACGGGGCGAGACGCTGCCGGACCAGCAGACTTTCCAGGTCATCAACCAGCCTCTGCATGCAGCGGTTAAAGAACTCGGCAGCATGTATGCCAATATCGATGGCATGGAGTTCATCGCCGACGAGACCGACAGCGACCTTAGCTATGCGAGATATTCCAGCAGCATCGGCAGCCATACCGGGGCGCTTGGACTGGTCCAGAACGTCTACAAGACTTTGCAGACCGGGACCAGGTTCAGCGGCGTTGCCGGCGATGAAAATTGGGACAGGCAGCTCGCCGCCGGACGATTTACGCCACTGATTCCTGAAGACATGCTGGCTCTCGACGGCGAGCAGAATTACCACGATCTTCTGCTTGCCGACCGCAGCCGGCTGGTGGCCGAGGTTGCGGCGGAGATCCGCAGGAAATACGATGATAAAAAAACCGGCTTGCGAGTTGTCCCGATACAGTCGGGGGAGCATGCCAGCCTGATTCTGGAAGTGATTTATCCTCCCGGCACCGAAGAAACCGCCAAGCTGACCGAGATGGAATGGCGCGAACTGTTCATCGCTACCTTCAATCAGGTTGCTGCCGGCAGCGGCCTGCAGACGCGCGTCACCCATCGCGGCAGTTTCGGGTTTTTGTATCCCAGTGCGTCTTCGGTCGGCGGCCCGGTGCGGATATGGCCCGGATTGACCCCGCCCGAGGTGTTCAAGAACCTGGTTTTTTCTACGCTGGACCGGCTGGAGTCTCCCAAGGGCGCGTTTCAAACACCGGATCAGTCAGTTGTGCCGCAGCCGTCGGCCGATAGTGTGGCTCTGCATGTGGAAGCGTTGAAGACCGCCGTACGTTATGCACAAGACGCCATGCGCGATACGATCAGCGTGAAGGGTCCGGAAGCCCTGGTCAACTGGATCGCAGTGCGTCTGCAACGGAACCTGGCGAAAGCATTCGAGTTGTTGGCTGGCAGCAAGGATGGCAAGCCGCAACAGCAGGAGAACGCTTTCCTGAAATCGTCCTCGACGATTGAAAGCCTGATGGAGTACAGCTATCTGCTTGAAGCCTTGCGCGCCGATGCGCTGCCGGCACACGACCCGTATCCTGAGTACCTGCGCAAGAAACTGGCTGTGTCGTCCGACAAGGACGACCCTGGATACAGGGACACTCATACTTTTTACCTGGACAGCGGCATGCAGGCAATTGCCAGCGCACATCTTCTGGCGCGTAAGTGGGCCGCAAAGAAACATGGCGCCGATGTGCAGGGAGAACTCGATACCATCGACCTTTACAGCTATTTTGAATACGGCATGATCGACAAGGTCAACCTGCGTCTGCTGGCGCGCAATCGCTCAAGCCAAGGGTACCTGGACAAAGGCAGCTTCGATAAAATGCTGGACGAAATATTCAAGGATGGCGAGCCTGCTGTCATCGCCGCGGACCTGAATCCGGTGCTGACTACCCTGGCGGCGAAAACGGACCAGCTTCCGTACGGACCGGTATTCGAGCATTTTGCAAAGACCGGAGATGAAAAATCCAGCGTCATTCCCATCGTCGACGTCACCAACGCATCGCTGGACAAGGCGGCCGAGCTGGACCTGGGCCACGGCTACCAGCATTTCATCGTGGTCGAAAGCTTGTCCAAGCATCAGCAGCTTGGCGCCGACAAGTTCACCATGGGACGCCTGACCGCGATAGGCAGCGAGGAGTTTGTCCAGCTGGCGAAAACGCTGCTGCAGCCGATAGAAAACGCGGCCTATCACCGCCTGCCTGCGGCCTATCGTTTGCGGATGGACAAGGTGTTTTACGGCGACGCTGCGCAAACACAGCCGACTTTAGCGGCCTCGGTTCTGGATACCTCGGCGCAATACGACGATTTCATGGACCTGATCGGCATGGGTCAGAAGTGGCGGCGCGCCATGGACAAGGGTTCAGGTGACGGAGCTGACCAGGTGCAGCAACGCTACATGGCCATGAAAGTGCTGTTGAATGAGGGATTCGAGCGATACATGGCTGAACTGAAAGCGACCATCAACAGCCAGTTTGATTTGCAAAAGGCGTTCAATGCCTTGCCGCCCGCCGATCAGCGCAATCTGCAACGGCGGCTGGCGTGGCAGCTAGGCGCCGCGGAAACTGAAGAGGTGGTAACGGAAAACCCGTTCTTGCTGGGGCAACCCAGCGATACCGGCATCGTCAATGTCGGCAATACCTGTTACCTCGCGGCAGCGTTGAACACGATGGCGTTTACGCCGCAGGCGGCATTGTTCCAGCCGCGCCCGGACGATCCGAAGGCCGGCCTGCGCGCGGACATCCTGGTCATCCTGAACAAGATCCGGAACGGGCAAAAGGTGGAGTACGTGGAAATCGCAGCGCTGCTGAGCGCACTGGATCATGCGCGGCTGCTGGAAGGACCCAATGCATTTGCGATGGAAACCCCGCTCAACGCGCAGCGCGATCCGGCGGAAGTCATGGAATACGTGCTGGACTATTTCGGTATTGGAGAAGATCCGCGATACCTGCTGGGACAGACTGTTAACAAACGAATCAACCTGGAAAATGCACCTGTATTCGGTGAGATTGATCCAGGCGGATATTCGGAGGTCGACGCCGCCGGTTCTTATGCGCCGAAAGCATCTTCCGACTGGATGATCAAATTGCCGCTGGGGCAGGCCGCCAACCTGATTCAGCTATTGAACAATTACCTTGCCATGGAAAATATCCAGCAATTGACCGGGGTGCTTGATCACCAGGTACGCAGGGGACCCGGTATCAGCCAGACCTTCCTGGGGCCGGAGACACCGAACGCAATTTCGTTCCAGCTGGTCCGCTGGGAGTTCCGGCAAGGACAGGTGAGGAAAGACCGCACAGCAATCGACATGCCGACCGGCTTCACGTTTAACGGCGCCGAGTATCGGCTGAAGGCCGTCATATACCATCAGGGAAATTATGCGGACGGCGGTCATTACACCACCAGCACATTACACGACGAGCAAGGCTGGCAATATCGCAACGACAGCCGGGTATCTGCGGATCCTAAGTTTGAGGAAAGAAAAAACTTCGGATATATCTATACCTACGCCAAGACAGAGGAATTGCCGGAGCAGCAACAACAGGGCGGGCTGCCGGCCGGCATGGATAATTTCCATGATTTAGACGATTTAGATGGTTCTGGCGGTCTCGACGAGGGAGCTCAGCTAGACCAGCCCGATGCCCCGCAGCTTGGCAGGAAGCGTTCGTTTGAGATGGCTTTGGACAAGCCTCGGCAGCCGTCGGATGCATCGCAAGCTACGAGCAGCGGGCAGCCGTCGGAACAGGCGCAAAAGAAACCGAAATTCGCCGAGCTGGACGACCCAGCCGATCATCAGTTCGAGCCTTCGGAACCTATGCAGGAGCAGCAGCCCGCAGATAATGTCCAGCAACAGCTTGATAATGAATCCCCGATAATCATGGAGGACCATGACGGATTCTGACGGGATGGCGAATTCTTTCCGTTTTTTAATCCATGACTTCCCGGCGTCGGCCGGAACATTCGGCTGGACGGACCAGGCTAAAGGATAGGCGAACGTGCAAAAAATGATGCCGCAATCGTCGCCGCAACCAGCGCCGGCCAATGTTCGCGAGGGCTTGCCGGAGCGAACCGGCCGCATGGCATATGGCGTCAACCATCTCCTCCCGATGGGTGCATACCATTACGCCGGCAGCCCGTTGCAGCGGGGCGAAGCCGCCGCTGTCAGCCGAAGCGGCTTACCGGATGATTTGAAGGCAGGAATCGAAGGTTTGTCGGGGTTAGCCCTTGATCAGGTCAAGGTGCACTACAACTCGGCCAGGCCGGCGCAGCTGCAGGCGCATGCCTATGCCCAAGGCAGCGACATCCACCTGGCGCCGGGACAGGAGCGGCGCCTGCCGCACGAAGCCTGGCACCTGGTGCAGCAGGCGCAGGGCCGGGTGGCGGCCAGCATGCAGGACAAGGGAGTCGCGCTCAACGACGACTGCCGGCTGGAACAGGAAGCCGATGTCATGGGCGCAAGGGCCACGCGCTTGGCGGCGCCGGCACAGCGGCGGCAGCATGCCGCGCCTGCAGCTGCTGCGGACGCCACGCCGGTGACCCAGTTGTACCGGATAGAGCGCGAACCCGTCACGCAGCAGGTCTATTCCGTTTCAAACGACAATTCGATGGTGACTGGCATGACCACGCCGAACCACGAATTCTATGTGGAAAGAGCGCCCCAGATCGGCGCCATGAACAATGCCGTCACCGCCTCGCCGCTGCAGTTTTATTCCGCCGGCACGGCCAGCCTGTTCGGACGCGACTATTACCGGGTCGGCTTGAGTTTCGACACCGGCAGGGTGCGCGGCGGTGCGCCGGACGATCGGCGTGCGCCGCGCCAGGACAACTTGCAGGCGCAGTACCGGGACCAGGTGTTGCCCGAGATACGCGCGTTTCGCGAAAGGCGCCGCGCCGGAAAAGTCGCCGAAATAAACGCCGCCGCGGCAGTGTCCGACGGACAGGTCAATCCGGCTTTCATCAATCCTGCATTGGCGGCCTCGGTGCGCAGGCTTGAACTGTTCAAGAAACTCATCCTCAGCCAGCTGACGCTGGATTCTTACCGCGACGATGAAACCGGCGCGATAGCCGATGCCGGCCGCATCGTCGCTACGCTGGAGAGCGTGCTGTATTCCACCGACATCACCAGGGGCGCCGTCACGGCACGGCTGGAACAGCTGGCTCCTTATTTCAGGGAAGAAGAAAATCCGGCGCGCTTCGCTCGCACGCCGATTCTGCGCGCCACCTTGCTTGAATTGCGGGCCGCCGTCGTGGCGCTGGCGGCGGCATTGCCCGTGGACCTGCCGGTCGACCTGATGTCGTTCCACAACGCCAGCTTCCAGGCTCGCCAGATCGAGGCCGTCGACGGTCCGGACAACGTGCTCCTGTATCGCGCCTGCGACGTCACCGCCTCCACCTTGCTGGGCAACAAGATCACGGAGCAGAATGCGCAGCGGCTCAAGACCTATGTCGCAGGTTCCGGCGGTGCTTTCCATTACGCCACCAAGATCCTGCAAGTGGGCGGCGACTGGGTCACGCTGGAAGGTTTCGCGGCCAGCGACCGCGAGCGCGGCATTATTGGCATCGAGGACGACGATTCGGCAAAAAATATCGACGATACCTGGCAGTACATCATGTACGGCGCACTGGCCGGCGACGGCGGCCCGCTGCTGTCGGACGAAGACCGTTATTTTGCGCTGTACACGAAACTGCGCTATTACCTGAAAGGCATCACGGCGCCAGGTGTTTTCGGGCCGGAACAACGCGATAAACTGATACCCAAGCCGGTTGGCGCCTGGCGGCTGCAGCCGCTGTTTCCGGTTTCGGTTGCCAAGGGCATTGGCGGCTATTTATCGCGGTTGGCGACAGATGCGCCACAGAAAAAGGCGGAGGCGCTGCTGAAGCAATTGCAGGAAGTCGGTTTGCTGGACAAGCAGGGATGCGTAGCCAACCGCGAGACGTTGACGCTGCAACTGGTGCGCAAGCTGTTGCCGAACCTGCCGGAAGGCACCACGGCGAAGGTTTTCCGCATCCTGCGAGATTCGCTCCAGTCGCAGCATATCCAGATCGGCTTGACCAGCGATCTTGCCAATGCCATAGCCTGGCGCGCCTACCTTGGCGCAGGCGGCGACGAGCGGGCGGCGCTGCTGACGCAGCAAGCCGACGCCATCATGGAGCAGCGCATTGATCCCCGGGCGCAGTCGGGAGCCACGTGGGACGATCTGGCGCAGACCGTTGCCGGCCTGCCGCCAAGGCCGGTCGTTGAGCCGGAGCCGCCGGTCTTGGGGCCGCAGCCCAAAACACCGTTGACCAGCGAGCCGCTCAAAGCGAGCAAACCGGTAAAAGATGAAAACGCGCGAAAAGGCAAACAGCCACCCGCACGCCATGAACTGGTTGGGTCAGGGTTGCGCGAACTGGATCGTCTCCGCGATCTGTGGCGCAGCCGGCAACCGCAGCCGGCCTTGGGCAGCCCGCCGAATTACCTTGACTGGCGCGCCGCGATACAGTCGATTCCGCTGGCGCCCGAAGACATGCCGATCGGCGCCATCCAGGAAGACCTGATGCAATGGCTGTCGCATGCCCGCGAGAAATGGGGAGTATAAGCAGCGGCGAAAGGTTCAGGCCGGCACATCGCCTTCGACGGTCGTGCGGTACAGCGTGCGGCGCAGATGCTGCGGCGTGATCGGCGCATAGTGTACGGTGCTGCGGTTGTCCCAGAACACCATGTCGTGCGCGCGCCATTGGTGGCGGTAGACGTTTTCGGGACGTATGGTGTGCTCATGCAGGTAGCGCAGCAGGGCGTCGCTCTCGTCCTTGGACAGGCCGACGATGTGCGAGGTGAATCCTTCGCTGACGAACAGCGCCTTGCGGCCGCTTTCGGGATGCACGCGGATCACCGGATGTTCCACTTCTGGCACTTCGTCGATCTGCTTCTGGGTCAGGTCGGCGCGCCAGGGAGACAGTTTCTGCAAGCGCCGGTAGCGGTACACATAAGAATGCACGGCGCGCCGTCCTTCCAGCGTGCGCTTGACGTCGGCAGGCAGGGTTTCGTAGGCCAGGAACATGTTGGCGAAGGAGGTGTCGCCTTGTTCCGCCGGCAGTTCCTGCGCATGCAGCAGCGAGCCCAGGCTCGGCTTGGGCATGTAGGACAGGTCGGAATGCCAGTCGGCGCCGGCATCCACCAGGCCGATCGGCTGGCCGTCCTGGACCACGTTGGAGACGATCAGGATTTCCGGGTAGCCCTGCAGGTGGAAGCGGTTCAGCACGTGGACTTGCAGCGGGCCGAAGCGGCGGCTGAACGCCACGTGCTGCTGCGGCGTGATGCGCTGCTCGCGGAATACCAGCAAGCCGTGCTTGACCAGCGCCGCGCGGATGCGGGCCAGGTCCTGGTCGGATACCGGCAGCTGCAGGTCGAGGCCGGTGATTTCCGCGCCCAGCGGTGCCTCGATCGGACGGATTTCAAACAGCTGGGCGGCGGTTGCGGTGAATGGCGGCAAAGTGCTGGCGATAGTCATGATAAGGCTCGGAAAGCGGAACAGCCTTGCTCGCCGCGGCATCATCCGGCAGGCAAGGCGATCCTGAAAACAGCATTACACCCGCTTAAGCACAGGCGCCGCAAATAATCGCTTGTCATATCCTTATGCGGTTTGCGGCGCATCGCCGCCGCGGTCTCAGCGGTGCGCCGACACCAGGGCGAACATCGCGCCTTGCGGATCCAGGCCCTGCACGATCCAGCTGCCGCCCGGGACCTGGTGCGGGCCCATGAGGACCTTGCCGCCGCCGTGGCCGATGCGGGCAACGGCGGCGTCGACCGATTCGACATTGACGTAATACAGCCAGCAGGTGGCCGGCATGTCCTCGGTCTTGGTCATCATGCCGCCGATCGCCGCGCCGCCGGTGGCGAACGTCTGGTAGATGCCAAGCGGGCCCATGTCGAGCGCTTCGTCCTTGGTCCAGCCGAACAGGTCGGCATAAAAGGTAAACGCTTTTTCGCCGTCGCCGGCATGCAGTTCATGCCAGCCGACATGGCCCGGCGTGCCGGCCGCTACCGGCGCCGGCTGTTCGTCGCTGTTGCCTTTGAACAGGATGAACGCCGCGCCGTACGGATCGGTCGCCACGGCAAAGCGGCCGATGCCGGGGATGTCGTCGGGCGGCCGCCGGATCGCGCCGCCGGCCGCCGCGACCCGGGCTGCATAGGCATCGACGTCGCTGACACCGATGTAGCCGTTCCAGCCAGGTTTCACGCCCATGGCGCGCGCATCTTCCGGGATCGGCATCAGGCCGCCGACCATGGTCGGCCCGGCTGACAATATGACGTAGGAACGGTCGCCCATGCCGGCATCCTGCATGTTCCAGCCGACTACGCTTTGATAGAAAGACTCGGCGGCCTTGGCGTCGCTGGTCATCAGGTCGTACCACACGAATTTCGCTTGTTCGGTAGACATTTGGCGTGACTCCTTTGCTTGATTTTGGGAAGGCCGCGGCTGTGGCGGGCGGCGCTTGGAAAGCCATTATCCGCCGGATACCCGGGGAGAGGAAGGCTTGAGGTTTCGGCAACGCAGGCGAAGTGTATTGGATATTCTTCCCCGGTGCGCTACAGTAGCTGCATGATACTACCGCCTTCCGATCTCGAAAAAATTGCCGCTCTTACCCTGGAGCATTACAACCAGCACGCCGACGATTTCCGCGACGGCACCCGCGACCACGACGTCAGCCAGAATATCGCGGCGCTGCTGCGCCATATCCAGGGTGAGCCGCCGTTCACCATCCTGGACGTCGGCTGCGGTCCTGGGCGCGACCTGCGCACATTCAGCAAGCTCGGCCATGTCGCCATCGGCGTCGAAGGCGCGGCGCGCTTCGTCGAGATGGCGCGCGCCGACAGCGGCTGCGAAGTCTGGCACCAGGATTTCCTCAAGCTCGATTTTCCCGACAGCCGTTTCGACGGCATCTTCGCCAACGCCGCATTGTTCCATATCCCCAGCCAGGAACTGCCGCGCGTGCTGCGCCAGTTCCATGCCACGCTGAAACCCGGCGGCGTGCTGTTCAGTTCCAATCCTCGCGGCGGCAACGAAGAGGGCTGGAACCGCGGACGCTACGGCGCCTATCACGACCTCGCTGCGTGGCGCAGTTTCATGGCGGACGCCGGTTTTGCCGAACTCGAGCATTACTATCGCCCCGAAGGGTTGCCGCGCGACCAGCAGCCATGGCTGGCCAGCGTCTGGCGCAAACTGCCGTGATTTTTCCAGGTCAATAGAAGATGAAGTCGTCGTTGCAGGCGGGCAGGGCTTGTGCTGTCAGCCAAACCAGGCGCCATAGAGCCAAGGCGGCTGCGAGAAGGACGAATCCGGCGATAACCAGCATAATTTTTCCTTTATCGCACACTCGTGCGAAAATTGCGTGTTAAAAATCGATGAACCGTGCTGCCGAAGGCGTCATCCGTGGTAGTTGAAGCTGCGGTAGGTCGAGGTCAGGCGTTCGTAGGCGTTGCGCACCCGGTCGGGCGCCTTCGGATCGCGCAGAAAACGCGCGTCGTGCATCAGGCCGACCATCAGGCTGTAGATCTCGAACGCCAGCTGCTCGGGATCGGTGTCAGGCCGCAGGTGGCCGGCGTCCAGCGCCTGGATGATGGCGCGCCGCAAGACACCGCGCCAGCGCAGCACGTTGCGCTGCAGCCGTTCGCGCATGGGCGTGTCGACATCGTCGTACTCGAAGGCGCCGGCGACATAGATGCAGCCGGTAACGTTGCAGGTGCGCGTGATCCAGTTCATCACCAGCGCATTGAGGCGCGGCAGGCCGCGCGCCTGCGCCATCGCCGGCTCGAACACGTCGGCCGAAAAACGGCGGTCGAATTCGTCCAGCACCGCTTCATGCAGCGCTTCGCGCGAACCGACCCGGGAAAACACGCCGCTCTTGCTGATGCCAAGCCGTTTCGCTACCTCGCCCAGAGACAGGCTCTCCAGGCCCTGGGTGGCGACCATGTCCAGTGCCGTATTGACAATGGCTGCCAGGGTGAACTCGCTTTTTTCGGTATGGGTATCCATGCGCTGCAGTTTAGCACTACCGTGCGAAATGTCTATCTTATTTTGCGCAAAGGATTATTCAAGCCGTCGGCCCTGGCTGCGTGAGGTCGAGCAGCGCCTGGTAGAGCCGCACCGGCTCTTCCGCGATCCGGTTAAGCACGTAGAGGAAATATTCTTCGCCATAGACCGCGTATTCGCGCGTGCGGAAGCCGCGTTTTTGCAGGCTGTCAATCTGTTCTGTGCCGAGGCCGATCAGCGATTCAAATTCATAGTGTTGCTGGCCTTGCAAGCCGTGCTGGACGACCAAGTCCGCCAGTTGATCCTGTATGGCGCGGTCATGGGTGGCAATCGAGCACTTGTGCCCGCTGGTCAGCAACCCGGCCGCGAAGCGCCGGTAGTTCGCCGCCAGTTCGGGGCTGTTGCGGCTGCAGGCAAGCTGTTCCGGCTCAAGGAAGGCGCCTTTCACCAGGCGGATGCGGCCCGGATACTGCATCAGCCTCGGCAAATCGCCGGCGCTGCGGTGCAGCCTGGCAGGAACCGTGATGCCGACATTCGCGAGTCCGGCATCGGCATGCAAGCGGCCATACGTGGCGTAGATATTATCGGCGCGCTCCGAACCTTCCATCGAAATCATGACTTCGCGGCCGCTGGAGGCGGCTGCCTGCGCTATTTTTCTGGCGTTCAGGAAACCCAGTTCAGGGTCGACCACGGAACCGATGTGGGACAGGTCAAGCGAGACCGAACAATCCAGGTTCTCGCCATCGATGGCGCCGAGCAGCGCAAGGAACAGGCCGGTTTCTGCATTGGCCCTGGCTTCGTCGCGGCAGCTCTCGCCCATGTATTCCGCCGATGCGGCATGTCCGCGCGCATTGATCTGGCCGATCCGTTGCAGCACATCCGGGATGGTCTGGCCGGCGACATAGCGCCTGGCGACACGGTGCATGAACGGGCGCAGCGCCGGGTCGCTGCAAAACCTGGCCTTGGCCTCTTCATCCAGCGCCAGTTTGCGCAGCGTATCGGCAGCCTGGTCAACCAGCGCTTGCCACTCCGTCGGAAATGCCGGCCGTTTTTCATCTTGCATATCGCATATCTTCCCAGGTTAGCGGTTCTTGTTCATGTGAAATCATTCTAAACAAGCGATAAGCCCGGGCAAAACCAGTAATTTTCCGTGCAACTGCCAATTTTCCTCACATAATGGCAAACCGCTGATCTGGTGGAGCAACAATGGACTGGGTTTTCGAGCAGGAAAACATGGACTGGGCGGCGCTTTCCCATCTTTACAAGATAGCGCCGCTGGGCGACAAGCATCCGGACGACCTGAAAACGGCGTTTACCAACAGCATGTTCACGTGCTTCGTATTCGATGGCGGCATCCTGGCCGGCGCCGGCCGGGCGCTGGCGGACGGCATCGATTGTTCCTATATCTGCGACGTCGCGATACACCCGGATTTCCAAGGGCAGGGCCTGGGCAAGGCCATCATCGGCAAATTGAGGGACCTGTCCGCCGGCCACAAGAAAATCATCCTCTATGCAGTCCCGGGCAAGGAAGGTTTTTACAAGAAGCTGGGCTTCAAGCGCATGAGCACGGCCATGGCGATTTTCAAGGACCAGGAGCGGGCGCTTGCCGCCGGCCTGGTTAACGACGCTTGAGCAGCGCTTATCCGTGCCGGTGTTCCGGGTTCCGGCAGTGGGCGGCATGCTGCTTGCCATCGCTCCAGGAAGAGCCCAGGATCAGGCTGCAAAAATCGATCCGCTTGTAGCCGGGATCTTTCAGCGCCAGCACGTCGGCCTTGACGTTGCCGAAGGTGGTTTGCGGCTTGTGCATGGTTCCCTGGGCGAAGGCGTCGATGATGCCTTGCTTGAAACCGGGGCCGCGCGGATGCGCCTGCACTACCTGGTTGCGCTGTTCTTCGCTGAATTCGTCGTAAGCCATGCCCAGGACATCCATTTCGACTCCAGCCGTCACCAGCGCCACCACCGGTTTTTTGTATTGCGGGATGCCGGGTGTGGTATGCAGCGCGATGGCGTCCCATACCTGTTCGATATCGTATTCGGCGATGCCATAGCCGCGCAGGAAATCGCGCGCGGCGTTTGCGCCGTCCACTTCGAAACGGTCGTGCTTGCTGCTGTAGCTGCCGACCAGCCCCATGTCATGGAACATGGCGCCGACGTACAGCAGTTCGGGATTGTAGTGCAGCCCTTTGCGGGCGCCGGCCAGCGCGCCGAACAGGAACACGCGGGTGGAATGGTGGAACAGCAGGTCCGATTCGGTGTCGCGCACCAGCTGGGTGGCGGCGCGCGCCATGGCGCTGTCGGGAATGGTGATGCCGGCGATAGTGTTGCTCATTGCATGCTCCTGGTAAAGGGTTGGCTGTCAAATGACGATGCAGTCCACTGTAAATCCAGGCCGGCTCCGCTACAATGCCAGGCATGCGCTGAACGCGGCCAAGCGTACGGTTTTTCCTGCCAGCGCCGCTCAAGGCGGGCACGATTTTTCAGAGGCGGTCAAAGGCGTTTTGAATGCGTACTGTTGCGATTGCGATTTTCCCGGGTGTCCAGGCGCTCGATGTGGCGGGGCCGCTGGACGTGTTTGCAGAAGCCAACGGCTTTCTTGCCGCCGGCGCCGGCTACGCGCTGACCCTGGTGGGCGCCAGCCACGAGCCGGTGCGGGCTTCGAACGGCATGCGCTTGCTGCCGGACCGCACATTCGCGGAATCGAGCGGCGGCTACGATATCGCCCTGGTCGCCGGCGGCCCGTCCTTGCCGGACGACGCACCAGACCAAGGCATGACCGCGTGGCTGCTGAAGGCGGCCGTGCACAGCCAACGCTACGGCGCGATATGCACCGGCGCTTTTGCCTTGGGCCATGCCGGATTGCTGGACGAGCGCCACGTCACCACCCATTGGCAGAATGCATCACACCTGGCGCAGCGTTTTCCACGCGCCCGGGTCGAACTCGATCGCATCTACATCCGCGACGGCAACCTGGTGACGTCGGCTGGCGTGACGGCCGGCATCGACGTTTCTTTAGCGCTGGTGGCGGAAGACCACGGGCCGCGCCTGGCGCTCGCGGTTGCCAAACGGCTGGTGGTGGTGGCGCAGCGGCGCGGCGGCCAGTCGCAGTTCAGCCCTTTCCTCAGCGCGCCGGCGGATGAAAATTCGCCGGTAGCCAAGGTCCAGGCTTATGTCATGGAACACATCGGCGAGAATTTCACGGTGGCGAAACTTGCCGCCGTGGCTGGCATGAGCGCGCGCAATTTCGCTCGCGTGTTTGTCGAGGTGAGCCAGCTTACCCCGCATGAATTTGTCGAGCGCGCGCGGGTTGACGCGGCCCGCAGCCTGCTGGAGAGCAGCGATGCGGCGCTGAAGGCGATTGCCTACGACTGCGGCTTCGGCAACGCCGACCGCATGCGCATCGTGTTCAACCGGCGGCTGGGCGTGTCGCCCAATGAGTACCGCACCAGCTTCCGCAAAACATAAACTCTTGCCGCGGTTTCAGATCGTCAGATGACAAAAAATCCGTGGCTGCCGTCGGCCGCCAGCTGCGCCACCAGGCCGTATTCCCAATCCAGGTATGCCTGCATCGCCGCGACCGGGTTGTCGGTGCCTTCATATGGCCGCCGGTAACGGTCGATGCGAGGAGATGCCAGCGCGGTTTCCCCCGGCTCCAGCGGCAAGCCGGCGGCGATCCACGCAGCCGTGCCGCCTTTCAGCACAAACACCGGCTTGCTGCTCAGCCGTTGCACGTCGCCGGCCGCGTAACCTGCCAGCAGGCTGCTGCCGCAGGTCAGCACATAACGCTCGGCGCCTGGCGTCTGCTGCAATACTTGCGCCAATTGCGAGCGCAGCGCGAAGCGCGCGCCGGGGATGTGCTGCTTGACGTAGTTGGCGCTGCTGGTGAAATCGAGCAGCACGGTGCCCGGCCCGTCTTGCAGCCAGTGCGCCAGCTGCTGCGGGGCGACCGGTTCGTGCGGCGGCGCCGGCGGCAAGACCTGCGCCGGATGGCCGCTTTCGCTGAAATGCGCCGGCTGCAAGCCGTCCAGCACGTAGACTTCCCATCCCATCTGCGCCAGCCAGGAGGCGGTCATGTTGGCGCGCACGCCATCGTCGTCCGCCAGCACGATACGGGCGCCGCGCACCGGCGCCGCGTGGTCGGTTTCCTGCACCAGCTGGCCGCCCGGAGCGGAACTGAAGCCGGGCAGGTGGCCGGCGGCATATTCTTCCGGCGTGCGGACGTCGAAACGGTAGGTGGTGCGGCCGGTTTCATCGTTCCATTGCGCCAGCGCCGCCAGGCCGGCGCGGCCGACCCGGGCGCGGTCCGCCACTTGCCGGCTCGACCTGGCTGCCTGCAGGTGGTGGCCGCTGCCGGCGGGATCCGTGGGACGCTCGGCAAAACGCTGCGTCTTGCCGTGTTCCAGCTGCTGCCCGGCCAGGGTCCAGCCGATGGTGCCGTTACGCAAGGCGCTGACCGGATTCGGGATGCCGGCGTTGATCAGCGACTGGCTGCCGATGATGCTGCGCGTGCGTCCGGCGCAATTGACGATGACCCGGGTTTCCGGACGCGGCGCCAGCGCGCGCACGCGCAACACCAGTTCGGCGCCGGGCACGCTGACGCTGCCGGGGATGCTCATGGTGTTGTATTCGTCGAAACGGCGCGCATCGAGCAGCACCACGTCGGCATCGGCATCCAGCAGGGCCTTGACTTCGGGCGCCGACAGCGATGGCGTGTGGCGTTGCGATTCCACCAGTTCGCCAAACGCCTTGCTGGGCGCATTGACGTCGCGGAAGATTTCGCCGCCGGCGTCGCGCCAGCCCTGCAAGCCGCCGTCCAGCTGATGCACGGCGCTGTAGCCGAGCTGCAGCAGGCGTTGCGCGGCTGGTCCGGCCAGCCCTTCGCCGTCGTCGTAGACCACGATGACAGTGTCGCGGCGCGGTATGCGCGCATAGGCTTCCAGTTCGATACGTCCCAGCGGCAGGTTGGCGGCGAACAGCGGGTGCGCTTCAGCGAACGGCGCTTCTTCGCGTACGTCGAGCAGCGCGATTTCCTGGCGCGCCAGCAGTGCGGCATGGACTTGCTGGAACGAAAGCGTGGCAAAAGTGGCTTGGCGGAGATTGGTCATGTTTTTTTCAATTCGCTGGAACGGTCCCAGATATTCGGCAAATGGGTGTTGGAATAGCCCGAGATGAAGGTTTTGCTGCTGCCGTCTTCGGCATATACGGAACGCTGTACCGCGCCGATGTTGGCGCCGTAGACATGGATGCTGATCGAGACGCTGTCGGCATAGGCATTGCGCACCTGGTGGATATCGCCGGCGCTGGGCGACAGCGTTTCGACCGTGCCCGGCGTCAGCTTGAGCGCCGCGCCGTCTGCTTGCAGGCCGCCGCCGGCGTTGCGCTTGTAGGCTTGCGCGTACTCGGCGCCGCGCAGCATGCCGATCAAGCCCCATACCGTATGGTCGTGGATCGGCGTTGTCTGCCCCGGCCCCCAGACAAAACTGACTATCGAAAACCGCTCGGCCGAATCGGCATGCAGCAGGTATTGCTGGTAGCGCTCCGGCTGCGGCTGGGCGTAGGCGTCCGGCAGCCAGTCGTCGACCGCGATCAGTGCATGCAGCAGGGCGCCGCCGTCGCGCAGGATCTGCGCTTCCGGCGGCCGGTTGTCGAGCAGGGCGGCAAATGCGGTGACAAAGTCGCGCAGCCGGCCGGGATTGTGTGGATGAGGCATCTTTCCCTTTTCTTTTTCGATAAGCACAAGGCGTGCAGGTTAATGTCGCGCCACCTTGGATTAAACGAATTATTTACTATTTTCTTATGCGCTGGCTGCACTTGGCAACGCCTGCGCCGGTGAACCGGCCAGCGCCGCGGATACAGAATATATTATGTAATTTTTTTATACTTGCATATAAAAAATAATTCTTTTATTCATATTGTTGCTGAGATTAGTATCGCTATTGCTGTCTCGCACCGGCGCTTTTTTGCCGACCGCATCGGAGTATCTAATCGCAAAGCATCCGCCATGAGCATTATTACCTTATCCCACCCGAACGACGTGTTCGCGGCGTCGCTGGAAAGCAGCCGGTCATGGTGGAAAAAGCCCGGCGCGCTGACCTCGCTCTGCCTGCATGTGGCTGCAATTGCCGCCATATGGGGTTTTTCGCAGCGCGTGTTGCCGCCGGCAGCGCCGGAACGGGTGATTGAACTGGTGCTGGCGCCCAAGCAGCTGGTGCAGCCCGAGCCTCCGCGACCGCCCAAGGTAGAGCCGCAAAAACCGCAGCCGAAAGCCAGCAGCGCCAGGCCGTTGCCGACGCCGGCGCCGCGCAGTACGCCGGTTGCAGCGGAACAGGCGGAAATGGCAGCGCTGCCTGCCACCCCGGCCGTTCCGGCTGCCGCGGAACCGGTCAAGGCCGCTGCGCCTGAAGCGCCGCCGGCCCCGCCCAAGCCGCGGGTAATCAGCAACGACGGCATTCTCAGCGACTATGTGAACCAGGTCTATAGCCGTATCAGCCGCCACACCAGCTATCCGCGCGCGGCAAAGATGCGCAGGGAGGAAGGCCGCGTAGCTTACAAGTTGACACTGAGCCCGCAAGGCGAACTGCTCAAATACGATATCCAGACTTCCGGCAGCGATACGCTGGACGATGCAGCCGTGGAAGCCATCAAGGGCGCGGCGCCATTCCCGAAACTGCCCGACCTCGGCGGCAGCTCCTACCTGCTGGCGGGCGCCATCGTTTTCAAAGTTAACTAAACACGCATCTTTTTCCAGGAGTACACCATGCATCCAACCGAACTATCCGCGCATCTGTCGCCGTTGCAGCTGTTCTTGCAGGCCGACGCCACCGTCAAGGCGATCATGCTGTTGCTGGCGCTGGCTTCGGTCGCCAGCTGGGGCGTCGCCATCGAAAAACTGTTCCGCTTCCGCAGCCTGCAGCAGCGGGCTCGCGCCTGGATCGATGCGCTGGCCGGCCAGCGTTCGCTCACCAAGCTTGGCCTGGCGCTGAAAAACCGGCCGGCCGATCCGTTTGCCCGGATCTACCGCGCCATCGTCGGCGAATGGCAGGAAAGCCACCAGCAAGGCTTGCACCAGAGCGAAGCCGAGCGCGACAGCCTGAAGGAAAGAATCAACCGCGTGGCGCAGATCGCCAGCGGCATCGAGATCGAAAAGCTGCAGCGCGGCTTGCCGGTGCTGGCCACGGTCGGTTCGGTGGCGCCGTTCGTCGGCTTGTTCGGTACGGTGTGGGGCATCATGAACGCCTTCCAGGGAATTGCGGCGTCCAACAACACCAGTTTGTCGGTGGTGGCGCCGGGTATCGCCGAGGCGTTGTTTGCGACGGCGCTGGGGCTGGTGGCGGCGATTCCTGCCGTGATCGCTTATAACCGTGCCTCGGGTGAATTGAACAGCTACGCTAACCGGCTCAATACCTTGATCGGCATCACCGAGGTGCAGCTGTCGCGGCAGCTGGAGTCGGGGGAGCCGCTGGTGGATACCGAGGGCGGGCATGAGCTGCATGGCAAGGCGATCAGCCTGGAGCAGCATGCGCACAAGGGTGGCGCGAAACTGGTTGCGCAGGGGGCTTGAGATGGCGGTCAAATTGTCGAACAATGTAGCGGGGCAGCTGGGCGGGCCGGTGAGCGATATCAACGTTACGCCGCTGGTGGATGTCATGCTGGTGCTGCTGATTGTGTTCATGGTGGCGGCGCCGTTGATGGCGTCGGGGGTGAAGGTGGATTTGCCTGCTTCCAATGCCAAGCCTTTGAAGGAGGAGAAGTTGCCGATTGCTGTCAGCCTGGATGGGGAGGGCAAGATCTACGTTGACAAGAATGAAGTGAGCAAGGCGTCGTTGGTGGCTGTCTTGAAGCAGGCGTCGGAGGGAGACCTGGAGCGGCGCATCAACATCCGTGGCGACAAGGCGCTGGCATATGGCAAGGTGATCGAGACGATGGGTGAGATCAACGACGCCGGATACTCAAAGATTGCCTTGGTGTCGGAACCGTCAAAACAGTAGTCAAATGGGGTCAGAGTTTTTTTTCGCGCCCTTTGCGAAAATTACTCTGACCCCATTTAACGGCCCACGGAGCACGTTCGGTGGCATGCGAGAGACGTTTATCGTTACTTAAAACGGTAGCTACTCCGTGGGTACAAGCCGGGGGCGGCCCGGCAGCCGCTCACTTTCTTTGCTTCGCCCCTAGCCGGGCGCCAAAAAGTAAGCAAAGAAAGGCGACCGCAAAGCCGTTGCCCTCCCTCCGGTCGGGTCCCCAAATCCGGCGCGTGCCAGCCGGGTGGGGAAAACAACTCGCCTTCGGCTCAAACATCTTTCCCCACAATTCCCGGCTGACACGCGCCGGATTTGGCAACGTCCCAATACGGAATTCAAAAGCAACGGCAACCCCAACGTCAAAACCAACTTCAACGGCAACTTCAAAAGCAACCCCAACGTCAAAACCAACAGCGATGCTATACCGACAGTTCCTGCTCAGCGACGATTTCCTTGACTGCATCGAGGATGGGTTCTGCTTCTGTCCTTACCAGCCAGTCAGGTGCGACGTCGATGAAGCGTATTGTGCGTTCGCGGTCGATGGCCAGTATGGTGGGCATCGGCAGTTCCCAGGTGCCGGTGCCGGTGACTTCGCCGATTGGCTTGCCGCTGGCTATTCCGGCTTGTTGCGAAGGCTGGTCGAAGGTGTACAGGATGCCTAGCTGGCGGGCCAGTTTGTTGTCGATGTCTGAAGCTACCTGGAAATCGAAATTGTGGCGCAGCTTGATATCGACCAGGCGTTCTGGAACTTGCGGACTGACGGCTACCAGGGTAGCGCCCAGTTTCTTCAGGCTGGGGGCTAGCTGGCGCTGGTAATAGGGGAGTGCGATGTTGCAGGCGGGGCAGCCGGCGAAGCGGAAGAAGACGAGTACTGCCGGACCCTGTTCCAGCAGGCTGTCCAGGGTGAGTGTGCCGGTGTTGACTTCCTGCAGGCTGAAAGATGTTAGCGTGTCGCCGGCCTTGGCGAAACGCTTGCGGTCTGCAGTATCGACCAGCAGCTGGCGCTGGTCGATATTGATTTTCAATGCCTTCGGGTCCATCGTGGCGACGCGTTCGGCGTGCAGGTCGGCCAGCAGCTGGCGTACGGATTCCTTGTGGTGGTTTGGCATGGCTTGCTCCAGTCAGGTAAAGGAAGGGCGGCTACGCTGCAAGGCGGCGCGCGCTGGTGTAGCGGTTTTCCGGCACATCCAGGCCGAGATGGCCGCGCAAGGTCTCGTGGCTGTAGTCGTGGCGGAAGATGCCGCGCGCCTGCAGCAACGGCACTACCAGCTCGACGAAGGCGTCCAGCTGGCGCGGCAGGGTCTCCACCAGGATAAAACCGTCGGCGGCGGCGCCGTCGAACCAGCGCTGGATGGAATCGGCCACGTGTTCCGCGGTGCCGACGAATTCGCGGCGCGGGCTGACGAAGCGCAGGGCGACCTGGCGCAGGCTCAGGTTTTCGTCCTGCGCCAGCTTGACGATACGCTCGGCGGTGCTGCGGTTGCTGTCATGGCCGAAGGCGGCGACATCGGGGAACGGCGCATCCAGCGGATAAGCCGTGAAGTCGTGGTCGTTGAAAGCCCGTCCCAGCATCGGCAAGGCATCTTCGATGCGGATCAGCGCCAGCGCTTCCTGGTATTTGCGTTCCGCTTCTTCCTCGGTGGCGCCGACAATGCTGCGCAGCCCGGGAAACACGCCGATGCGGCCGGCGTCGCGGCCGAAGCTGACGGCGCGCGCCTTGATATCCTTGTAATAAGCCCGGCTCGATTCGAACGACTCGCTGGCGGTAAAGAAAGCGTCGGCATGGCGCGCCGAAAAATTGCGTCCTTCTTCCGATGCGCCGGCCTGGAAGATCACCGGCTGTCCCTGCTGCGAACGGCTGATGTTGAGCGGCCCGCGTACGGAAAAGTAGGCGCCCTGGTGATTCAGCGCATGCAGCTTGCCGGGATCGAAAAACTGGCCGCCGGCCTTGTCATGGGTCAGCGCATCGTCTTCCCAGGAATCCCACAGGCCCTGCACGGCCTGCAGGTGTTCGGCGGCGATCCGGTAGCGCACCTCGTGCGGCGGATGCTGCGGCTTGCCGTAGTTGGCGGCGCTGCCGGACAGCCAGGAAGTCACCACGTTCCAGCCGGCGCGGCCGCGGCTGATGTGGTCGAGCGAAGCGAACTGGCGCGCTACCGTGTAGGGTTCACTGTAGCTGACAGTCAGCGTGCCGACCAGGCCGATGCGGGAAGTCGCCACCGCCAGCGCCGACAGGATGGTCAGCGGCTCGAAGCGGTTCAGGTAATGCGGGCTGGATTTCTCGGTGATGTGCACGCTGTCGGCGACGAACAGGAAGTCGAATTTACCGGCTTCGGCCAGGCGCGCCTGGCGGGTGTAGAAATCGATATCGATGCTGGCGCCCGGATGCGCATCGGCATGGCGCCAGTCGCCCCAGCCGGGGCCGACGCCATGCAGCATGAAACCGAGTTTGAGTTGTCGTGGTGTGGTCATGATGCCTCGCTTAGTTGGATGGACAGACAGGAAATGCCGCTGCGGTTCAGGATCAAGGTTCAAGGCGGCGGGAAAATCCGGGTATCGGCCAATTTGGCGGCGTCGACCCGGATCGGGAACAGCTTGGCTTCATAAAAGGTGTCGGCGATCTTTTGCAGCTGCGCGGTGATCTGCGCATCGACCGGCACCAGTTTCGGATGCTCGCGCTTGAGCACCAGCGCCACCACGTCGTCCGGCAGGCCGGTCAGCTTGGCGAACACCTTGGCGTATTCGGCGGGATGGTCTATCACCCATTCGTTGGCGCGCGCCAGCCGTTGCAATACATCGGCCAGCGCCGCGCGTTTTCCGGGATCGGCCAGCGCCTTGTCGGACGCGGCGATGAGGCCGGTGCCGCTGTAGATGCCGACGCCGTCGCGCAGCACGCGGGCGCCGTGCAGTTCGGCCGACGCCTGGTAAGTGCCGAAGGTGGCCCAGGCTTCGATCTTGCCGGACGAGAAAGCCACCGAGGCGTCGCCGGGCAGCATGAAACCGATGGTCAGGTCATGCTCCGTCAGGCCGGCCTCGCGCAGTGCGCCGAACAAGACGTATTGCGCTACGCTGCCGCGCGCGGAGGAGACGATGACCGAACGGCCCTTGAGGTCCGCCACATTCTTGATCGGCGATCCCGCCGGCACCAGTATGGCTACTCCGGCGGGCGCGGTCGGCGACACCGCAGCCGCCACCAGCTTGATCGGCGCACCGCCGGCAGCCGCCGCCAGCACCGGCGTATCGGCCGCCGGCGCGGTATCGACATCGCCCGAACGTACCGCCTCGAACAGCGGCGCCGCGCCCTGGAAACTGGCCCATTTGATCTTGTAAGGCACGCCTTCCAGCACACCGGCGGCTTCGGCCTTGGTGCGCGTGAAGTTCACCTGGTCGCCAAGCACCAGCGTGACCTTGCTGAGATCGGGCGGGCCGGACTCGGCTGCCGGTGCCGGCTGCTGCCTGCCGCAGCCGGCACCGGCCAGGGCGGCCAGCAGAAGCAGGCCGGCGAGCGATGCGTGTCTAGAATTCATAAGTAGCCTTGGCATAGTAGAAACCGCCGGTCGGCGCAAACGGCGACGGACCGTAATAGAAGCTGGAAGCCCCGGTGCTGGCGTCGCCCGGGCCGTTCTTGTCAGGCCTGACGTCGAACAGGTTGGCAGCGCCCACGGTCAGCTTGATGGATTTGGTCAGCGCATAGGTGACGTCAAGGTCGGTGATCCATTTAGCGCCGAACTTGTAGGACAGGGTTGGCGTGGTGCGCCACAGGTAGGAGTCGTAGCGGGTGGCCTGCAGGTTGACGTCGAAATCGCGCACCAGCCAGCGTCCGCCCAGGATCAGCTTGGTGCGCGGCTGGGACGAGGTCAGTTCGCCGATGCCGCCGCCGGCCGAATAGCCGAACCAGGTCAGGCTGCCGCCCGGATTGGCGCCGAGCCCGTTCAGCTGGGCCGGAGTCGCCTTGATGCTGGTGATGTCGGTGCGGTTCCAGTTGAGCGCGGCGTTCCAGCGCACTACGCCGAGGCGGCCGAAATCGGTGGCGGTGTCGGCTACCAGGTCGAGGCCGCGGGTGCGGGTGTCGACGCCGTTAGCGAAATACTGCACCCATTCGCTGCCTGTCAATCCATGCGATTGCAGCAGCGGCGACAAGGCCGGGCCGAACAGGTAGCCGGTGCGGATGATCCGGTCCTTGATCGTGACCTGGTAGGCGTCCAGCGTGATGTTGAGGTTGTCAGCCGGTTTCAGGACCACGCCGAGGCCGAAATTGACCGATTTCTCCGGCTTCAGGTCTTGCGCGCCGAGCGCGCGCGCCAGCGGCGAATCGTTGAGCAGCAGCTTCGACAGGCTGGGGCCGACCGCGCCGGTGACCGGGTTGATGTTGGTGCGGTTGTCGGTCTGGGCATAACCGATCTGGGTCAGCGACGGCGCGCGGAAACCGGAGCCGACGGTGCCGCGCACGGCGATCTGCGGCGTCAGGTCATAGCGCGAATTGAGCTTGCCGCTGATGGTGTTGCCGGCGCTGTCGTCGTAATGCTCGCCGCGCACGGCAAGGTCGACAAACCATTTGTCGGTCGGGTAAAAGCCGGCGTCGGCATAGGCCGCCTGGACGTTGCGGCGGATATTGGCGGCGTCTTGCGGCGCCAGCGCGATCGCGCCTTGTGCGCCTACCGAAGCCGGGCTGCCGACATTCGGATTGCCGGCCTGGTCGCCCGGCTTGAAGATGTAACCGCCGTTGATGTAACCGAGCGGATCGCCGGCATAGGTGGAGAAACGTTCGCTGCGCTGCTCCAGGCCCCAGGACAGCTGCACCGGCTTGGCCAGGCCGAGGCTGAAGGCTTTGGTGAAATCGGCATTGGTGGTCCATTGCTCGAACTGGAACGTGGCCAGTTCATCGAAGCTGGTTGGCGAGGCCGGCCCCAGCGAGGGATTGATGGTCAGGTTGCTGTACTGGCGCACATGGTTCTTGCCGTAGCCGCTGCTCAGGTCCCAGTTCCAGCCGTCGGACTTGCCCTTGGCGCCGGCGGTCACCTGGAAATCGTAAGAGCTGGCGTTGTTCAGAGCGAAATAGCCGTCCGGGTAGATCTGCGAGATGGTGGCCAGGCCGTTCGGGCGGCGGAAGTTGTTGCCGGAGACGACATTGCTGGTGCCCGCAGTGGCGAATGAATACAGGGTGATGCCTTTCTTCAGCGGCAATTCGGCGTTGTAGGCGATGTTATAGGCTTCCACGCCGGGATCGCCGTTGTGCGCGCCGTCGCGGTTCCAGTTGGCGTTCTTGGGGTTGCTGGCGGGCGAATAGACGTTGGTGTTGGTGGCCGGCAGGTTCCACCAGGACTGGCCGCGCTTGCGGGCGTCGGCGCTGAAATGGATGAAGCCGTCGTTGGACAGCTCGAAACCGATGTCGCCGGCCACCTTGCGGTTTTCCAGGTTGCCGTTGCCGCCGTACAGGCTGCCGTAATCGACGCTGAAGCTGCCGCCGTGGCTGGCGGTTTTCAAGACCACGTTGACCACGCCGGCTACCGCATCGGATCCGTACTGTGCTGCCGCGCTGTCTTTCAGCACTTCGATATGGTCGACGGCGGACAATGGAATGGTATCGAGGTCGACGGCGTTGACGCCGCTGCTGTCGCCGCCGCCGTTGGTCAGCAGCGCCGAATTGTGGCGCCGCTTGCCGTTCACCAGCACCAGCGTGTAGGCCGGGCCCAGGCCGCGGTTGCTGACCGGGCGGATCACCGAATTGACGCCGGCGATGTTGGTGCCGAAATTGAATGAAGGCAGCAGGCGCGCCAGCGCTTCGCTCAGCTCGGCGCGGCCGGTATGCTGCAGCTGCTCGCCATTGATGACATCGATCGGGGCCGGACTGTCGGCCACCGTGCGCTGTTCGCCGCGCACGCCGGTGGTGACCACCACGTCTTGCACCTGGCCGATACTGGTGGCAGCCTTTTTCCCGCCGTCGTTGCCTTGCTCCTGTTGCGCATGAGCCAGGCTGTAGCTGCCGGCCAGGCCTGCCGACAGCAGTGTGGCGAAGGATAGGCTGCGTACCCGCCGGCGCTTGTGTTGATGCAATGACCGCATGAAACTCCCCTGTGTGGTTGATATGGCGATGCGATGTCTTCTGGAGTGCGCCCTGTGTCCGGGCTTGTGCTTGAAGGCAGCGCCGGCGCGATGCCGGCTGCTATCGTGAAGTGATGATAGGGGGAGTCTGATTATTACAAAACGAATTATTTATAATAATAAAATATGAAAATTGAGCATAATAAAAATGGCAGGGGATAAGTTATTTCAGGGTGAAACTGGTATCGAAGCTGGGCCTGACGTCAAGATGGCGCGGGATGACGCCGGCGCTTTCGTAGACGTCGGCAGTATGCTGCTGGGCCCGCATCACCGCGGCGTCGATCGGCACCGGATGCAGCTTGGCGCGGGCATAGACATAGGTCAGGACTTCTTGCGGCAAGCCGGTGATGCGCGCCTGCGCTGCCGCGACCTGTTGCGGATGAGCCAGCGCCCAGCGCTGGCCGTCGGCCACGCGCTGCAGGAAATCCGCCAGAATGGCGCGCTTGTTGCGGATGGCGTCGTCGGTGGCGGCCTGGTAAGTATACGAATCGCGCAGGCCGACGGCGTTGACGACGACCTTGGCGTGGTCATGCAATTCCTCGATGGCGACATAGGGATCCCAGGTCGACCACGCATCGACCGCGCCGGCCGCCAGCGCTGCCTTGGCGTCGGAAGGATTGAGGAACAGCAGGTTGATGTCGCTGACCTTGAGTCCCGCTTTCTGCAGGGCGACGATCACCAGGAAGTGGCCGATCGAGCCGCGCGTGGTGGCAACGCGCCGGCCTTTCAGGCTGGCGACGTCGGTCACCGTCGAATTGGCGCCGGCGACAATCGCCAGGCCGTCCGACTGCAGTTTCGAAACGCTCACCGCGCGCGCCCGGGCGCCGGCGGCGAGGGCGAAGATCAGCGGCGCATCGCCCAGCGCGCCGGTATCGATGACGCCGGCGTTGAGGGCTTCGCCCAACGGTTGCGCCGCGGGGAAATCCGACCACTCGATGCGGTACGGCAGATCCTTCAGCAGGCCGGACGCTTCCAGGATGCCACGCGTCCCCTGGCGCTGGTCGCCGACCCGCAATACCGGGGCGTCGGCAGCATGCAACGTTGTGTGGCAGCCAAGCGCGACGGCTGCGGCCAACATCCAGCGCATCAGCGCCGGCTGGGTAAATGCAATTTTCATGTTCTCTTTCAGGCTGATAAGAAAAATGGCGAGCGAGGCGCCGCGGCTCATCGCAGTTTGCGGACATCCTCCGCCGTCACCGGGTCGGGATAGTGGTTGCCCAGGTGGGTGCGGGTAAAGTTGACCACCGCGGCGACCTGGTCGTCGCTCATGTACTTGCCGAAGCTGGGCATGCCATGCAAGCCGTGCAGCACGTTATAGACCGGATAGGCGGCGCTTGCCAGGCGCGGATTGTCGGCCAGCGCCGGGAACCGGCCGGCGCCTGCCGCGCCTTCGCCCTTGGCCATGTGGCAGCCCTGGCAACTGGCGCGGTACAGGCTTTCGCCGTCTTGCTCGGCGAAGCGCCAGCCGTCCGACAGCGGAACGTCGCTGGCGTCGCTGGCGGCCAGCGCCGCGCTGCCGAGGCTGCAAAGAAATGCGGCTTGCGCCAGCCGCCATGCGATTCTGCTGTTTTTCATGGTTTTCCGATTCATGCCTTGGATTTGATGCGCGCGTGCAAGCGGCTGATGGCGTCCAGCGAAGACAGGACGGCGCCTTCCTGCCAGGCCGGGATGTAGGACGCATGTTCGCCGGCCAGCGCGATGCGGCCGTCGATCTGGCACAGGTTGCTGTAGTGCTGCGCCCGCAACTCGTCGGTCCAGGCGCCGAAGCAGCCGTTGATGAAAGGCACCCGGTTCCAGCTGACCGCAATCCCGTTCTCGAATTCCGCCGGATATTGCGGATGCAGCTGCGCCCCTTGCCGCAGCGCCAGCTGCACCCGCTGCTGCGGCGCCAGGGCGCCGAACTCGTAGGCGTTCGGCCCCCATATGTAGGCGCCCAGCAAGACGCCTTTGCCGGGATGGCCGAAACCTGTCGAGGGATAGCCGATGGTGGAGATGGCCTGGTCGGTATAGCTGATGCCGCCGTAGATATGCTCATCCTGTTCCCAGAAGCGGCGCTTGAACTGCAGGCCGATCTTCACCGAATTTTCATAGGGCACGGCGCGTATCGCATCTTGCAGCGGCTGGCCGGCGTCGATCTCGATCTGGCTCAGGATCGACAGCGGGATGGTGCATAGCAGCCAGTCGCCCTTGACTTGCCGCGGCGCGCCGTCGCCGTCGGTATCGGTGTAGGTAACGGCGACGCCGTCGGCGCCTTGCTCGATCTTGCTTACCTTGGCGTTGAGCTGGACCAGGTCGCGCACCTGGCGGTACAGCGCTTGCACAATCTGGTCCATGCCGCCGACCGGCTGGAAAATGGAGCTCTGGAATTCCTGCACGCTGCCTGCGGCCAGCTTTTGCCACAGCCCCGATTGCAGCAGTTCCTTCAGTTCCAGCGGCTTGGACGGCACCGAGGCCGGCATCAAGCCGCCGCCGTGGCTGACATCGTAGCCGCGGCGGTCGCTGCTGAGCGGGCTGGACAGGTAGCGGTAATCCTTGTCGAGCGCCCCCCAGCTTTTCAGGGACTCCAGCAGCCTTTCCTGGTCTTCGCGCGTCAACGGTGCGTCGAGCTGGTTCTGGTTGACCGCCTTGCCCAGCAGTTCGGCTACGTAGCCATGGTAGTCGGCCTGTACCTCCCGATAGCGCTGCGGCTTGCCGCCGTAGGCTTTTTTCGCATGCAGGTAGGCGTTGTAGTTGACCTGGATGAAGGGCTCCAGCGGCACGCCGAGGCGTTTGGCGTAGTCCAGCACGGCGTGGTGATTGTAGGGAATGCGCCAGGGACCGGGATTGAGGTAGTGGCCCTGGTCGAATTCGCAACGCTGCCTGGCGCCGCCCAGTTCGGTGTATTCGTCGCCGCCGCGCAGGGTCCAGGCGCGGCCGCCGGCGCGCTTGTTGTATTCCAGCACCTTGACCTGGTATCCCGCCTGCCGCAGCTCGTAGGCCGCCACCAGCCCGGCGATGCCGGCGCCCAGGACCAGGACCGTGATGTTGCGCGGCGCGCCCTGCAGCTGCAGCGGTCCGCTATAGGTGGACTGGGCGGCGAAACCAAGGCTGCTCATGGCTTGGTACATGGCGGCGCCGCCCGCCGCCTTGCCGACCAGGGATAACAATTGACGCCTGCTGATAGTGTTTTGCATGTTTTATATCGCCCTTGGGTTGTGCAGGAATCAGAATTTGTAGTTGGCTCTCAGGTAATAGAAACCTCCGTTGACGCCGATCTGGGACGAGTAGATGTTGTACTGCGACACGCCCAGGTAGCGGTTTTCCGCAGGCAGCTTGGCTGGATAGATATTAAACAGGTTGTTGGCGCCGAGCGCCACCTGAAAATTGCCGGTGAAGGCGTAGCGCACTTCCAGGTCGGTGATGAACTTGGGCGTGTTCTCGATGTGGTTGAAGGTGGTGGTCGAGAATGCATTGGGGCCGGTGTAGTAGGTAGCTTCGGTGGAGGTCTTGCCGAAACGCGTCAGGTGCAGGCTGGCGCCCCATTTATCCTTGCTCCAGACGCCGCCCAGGATCAGCTTGTTGCGCGGCGTGGCGCTGGTCAGGTAGCCGATCTGCTGCGCGTTCAGCAGGATATTGCCGTTGGCGTCCCTGGCTACCCTGGTGACGCTGGTCTGGTTGAGGTTGGCGCCGAAATCCCAGTCGATCCGGCCCCATTCTTTCAGGCTGGTCTTGTAGGCGGCGACGATGTCGACGCCGCGCGTGCGGGTATCGACGCCGTTGGCGAAATAGCTGGCCTGCACCGAAGTCAGGCCGGACGGCAGGTTGAGGCCGGAGGAGGTGAGGGCGTCGATCGCGGTCTGGCCGGAATAGCTGCCGCCTTGCACGATGCGGTCCTTGATGCCGATCTGGTAGGCGTCGACAGTGACGCTCAGCTTGTCGATCGGTTCGGCGACGATGCCAAGGTTGAAGCTGGTCGATTTTTCCGGCTTGAGCGGCTGCGCGCCCAGGCTTTTGGCGGCGGCCGAATTCACGCCCAGCAAGCCGGTGGCGCTGGTGGGCGATACCGCCAGGCTGGTGTAGTACTCCTGCGCCAGCGACGGCGCCCGGAAGCCGGTGCTGACGGTGGCGCGCACGGCCAGGCGCGGATCGAGTTCATAGCGGGTCGAAAACTTGCCGTTGGTGGTGTTGCCGGCGTCGCTGTAGTGTTCGAAGCGGCCAGCCAGGTCGACTTCCCACTGCGGCGTCAGCCTGGTCGATAGATCCAGGTAGCTGGCCAGCACATTGCGCGAGAACTTGCCGACGCTGAGCGCGCCCAGGCCCGGCAAGGCCTGGGCGCCGCTGCCGAACGACGAAGCGGCGTCGCCGGCGCCGACTTCATACGTCTCCCGCCGGTGCTCGGCGCCGAGCGAGAGATTCAGGGGAGCCGGCAGGAAACCTAGGTCGAGCGGCCGTCCCAGTTCCAGGTTATTGGTCCATTGGAAGTTCTTGTATTGCGCCAGGTGGAAACCGGTGGGCGTGCTGCCGGTGGCGGCGAACAGGCTGGTGTTGGCGGAATCGCGCATGCCGATATCGATGTCGTCGCCGCCGTAGGTGGAACTCAGGTCCCAATGCCAGGCGCCGAGCCGGTCGCCGCGGGCGCCGCCGGTCAGCGAATAGTCGTTCTCGCTGCTGGTTTCCTGCGGCGTGAAGCCGTTGGGATACAGCGCCGGCAGTACCGACGGCAGCCGATAGTTCTGGTAGCTGGCGCTGGTGCGGTGCGCGTAGGTGCCGAAACTGTACAGCTCGACATCGTTGTTGAGCGCGTAGCCGGCGTTGAAGGCGACCGACTCGCGCTCGATCTGCGGATCGCCCAGGATCTTGTTGACCTTGGTGCCGGTGCGGCTGTCGAGGCCGCCGCGGTTGGTATGGTCCTGGTTGCGGTACTCGGCGCTCAGGTGCAGGAAGCCGTCGCGGCCGAGCTGCGTGCCGATATCGGCAGCGCCGCCCCAGTTCAGGCCGTCGCCGGTATTGTACTGGCCGGCGCTGGTGCTGGCGCCGCCGCCGCGGCTGGAAGATTTGAGGATGATGTTGATGACGCCGGCGATCGCATCCGAGCCGTACTGGGCGGCAGCGCCATCGCGCAGGATCTCGATGTGGTCGACCGCGCTGACCGGGATCAGGTCGATGTCGACCGGCGTCGATCCTTGCTGCGGCCCGGAGTCGGCGGTGATGTTGGCCGAGGCATGGCGGCGTTTGCCGTTGACCAGCACCAGCACATGGTTGGGGCTGAGGCCGCGCATGGTGAGGGCGCTGGTCAGGTTGGCGGCGTCGGCGCCCACCGCCTGGCGCGTGATCGAGGGCGACAGCTTGACCAGCGCATCGCGCAGGTCGGTCTGGCCGGTCTTCTGCAGTTCCGCCGCGCTGACGACATCGATTGGGCTCAGGCTTTCCCGTGCCGCTTTTTGCGTATCGCGGGTGCCGGTGGTGACGATCACATCCTGGACGTTGCCGATATTGGCGCTATCGGCGGCCATCGCCTGGCCTGCCGCAAACAGGCTGCCGACGGCGATGGCGGCGCCGCTGAGCTTGAGCTTGCCGGATATTGCTCTGGACTGCTTATCAGGTGATGCTGACGACATGCTTTCCCCTTGCTTGGTTGCCTGATTGGTATTTGTTCTTATGCCGCGATTTTCTTGGCGGCTTGCGCTGCTTGCGTGTGCCTGTTTTCGGCGAATCGCAAGCCCAGGTTGCCGCGCAAGGTGTCGTGTTCATATTTGCTGCGGAACAGGCCGCGCGCCTGCAGGATGGGCACCACCAGGTCGATGAAGTCGTTGAGGCCGGCGGCGGCCGTGGTGCCGATGATGAAGCCGTCGGCGGCGCCCTGCTCGAACCATTTTTGCGCGATGTCGGCGACCTGTTCCGGCGTGCCGATGAAGCTGCTGCGCGGCACGGCAAAGCGCAATGCGGTCTGGCGCAATGTCAGCTGCTCTTCCTTGGCTACTTTCTTGATCTTGTCGGTATAGCTGCGATAGCTGTTGCTGCCGATTTCTCCCAGGTCGGGAAACGGCGCATCCAGCGGATAGACGGAGAAATCGAAATAGGTGAACGGCCGCCCCAGCTGATCCAGCGCTTCTTCGATGGTGATCAGGTCGACCCGTTCCTGGTATTTGCGCTCAGCCTCTTCTACGGTGCGGCCGATGATGGGGTCGATGCCGGGCAGCACCAGGATCTCTTCCGGCGCACGGCCGAAAGCTGCGGTGCGGCGCTTGATGTCCTGGTAGAACTCTTGCGCCTGCTCGAAAGTGTCGTGGATGGTAAAGATGGCGTCGGCGCTCCTGGCGGCCAGGTTGCGGCCGTCTTCCGAACTGCCGGCCTGGAAGATCACCGGCTGGCCTTGCTTCGAACGGGCAATGTTCAGCGGTCCCTTGACCGAAAAAAACTCGCCCTTGTGATCCAGCGCATGCAGTTTCTCGGGATCGAAGAAAACCCCCGTCTTGCGGTCGCCGACAAAGGCGTCGTCCTCCCAAGAATCCCACAAGCCCTGGACCACTTGCAGATGCTCGGCGGCCAGCTTGTAGCGCACGTCGTGCGCCAGGTGCCCGGTCTTGCTGTAGTTGAGCGCGGCGCCTTCCAGTCCGGTAGTCACCACGTTCCAGCCGGCCCGGCCCTGGCTGAGCAGGTCGAGCGAGGCAAACTGCCTGGCTGCCGTAAACGGTTCAGTGAAAGAGACCGACAACGTGCCGACCAGGCCCAGGCGGCTGGTCACCGTGGACAGCGCCGACAGCGCCGTCAGCGGCTCCAGCCGGTTCAGGTAATGCGGCGCCGATTTTGGCGTGATGAAGGTACTGTCGACAATGAACAGGAAGTCGAATTTTCCCGCCTCGGCTTTTTGCGCCACCTGCCTGTAATGCGCGAAATCGGTGCTGGCGTCGAGCGCCACATCCGGGTGTTTCCAACCGGACTGAGTAGTGCCGGCGCCCTGGATGGTTGTGCCGAGTTTTATCTGGCGCCTGGTTTTGCCGTACGCTGTATTGCCCATTTCGCTCTCCCTGGTGATTAGTCGATTGAGCGATGGTATACAGCAAATGATAATAATAGAACGTAATTATTGTTCTATGTAAATATGCGTAACGAGAATGAAGTTGGGGTGGTCGGGTGGGCGACGACCAGCCATCCGAAAAGCCGGAGTGGCGTTGGCGTGAAGGACAGTCAGAGACTCCGGCCAGCGCATTGCGCAGCCCGGAGGATGAGGCAGGACGGGGTCAGGCGGGATTGACGCGGTTTGCGGTTCAGCGTACTTTCGCCGCCGTCGCTTCGATTTCCACCAGTGCGCCGGGCAGCGCCAGGCCGGCAATCTGGAAGGCCGAGCGCACCGGTTTGTTAGGCTGCTCCTTGGTCGCAAAGAACCTGGTGTAGCCCGCCTGGAAACCGGCAAAATCGAGCTTGCCGTCCTTGCGCGGATCGCCCACCAGGAATACCTTGAGCTGGATGATGTCGCCCAGCGTCAGGCCCTGGCTGGCGAGGGCGGCTTCGATGCGGCGGAACACTGAGACGGTTTGTGTTTCCGTGTCGCCGAAAGCTTCGATCGATCCCTTTGGCGCATCCTTGTTGCTGACCTCGGGCAGGATGCCGCTGAGATAGATGGTGCTGGCGTTGGGCGGCACCACTACCGCCTGCAGGATGGGAAAGTCAGAGTTCGGCAGGGGAATGCGTTTGATTTCCTGGGCGCCGGCGGCGCCGGCGGCGAGCAGGAGAGCGCCAAATGCAAGGGCAGGAAGCATCTTGTTTTTTTTCATTGTGATCTTTCTTGAAATGGGAAAATCGGCAGGCGGATGTCAGTCCGGCTTATGCTAGCACGCTGCTGAAACTGCGGTCCCACAAGCCGCTGACATCGATGCGGCGGTCCAGCACCTTGTTGTCGGTGAAGACGTCCGCCACCTGCTGTTGCGAGCGGACCGCGGCGTCGTCGACGGCGACCAGCGCCGTGGGCTGGCTTTGCAGCTTGCGCTGTTCGTCGAACAGCCATTTCGGCAGTCCGGTGACCTGCGCCAGCCTGGCCGCGTAGGCATCGGGGTTGCGGTTGATCCATTCGTAGACCTTGCGCTCGCGCAGCAGGTAATCGCCGATGGCAGCGTGCCTGGCGGGATCGGCGATGGCCTTGGCATGCGCCGCCAGCAGGTAGTTGCCGGACAGGTAGCCGAGGCCGGTCTTGATGATGCGCGCGCCTTGCTTGCGCGCCAGCTGGATCAGCGGGCCGTAGATCACCCAGGCGTCCAGCTGGCCGCTCTGGAAGGCTGCCAGGCCGTCCTGCGGCGACAGGCTGACCGGCTTGATGTCGGCGAAGCTCAAGCCTTTTTCCTTGAGGAAGCGCAGCAGCAGGTAATGCGATGTGGTCGAACGCACGTAACCGACGCGCAAGCCTTTGAGTTCGGCGACGTCGCGCACGGCTGATTGCGGCGGCACCAGCAGCACCTGGTTGTTGACGTCGCCGCGCAGCACCGCGATCAGTTTCAGCGGCGCGCCGCTTTGCACCGAAAAAATCGGCGGGATTTCGCTCATGGCGCCGAGATCGATGGAGCCGCCGGAAATGGCTTCGACGATCAGGTTGCCGCCGGCGAATTCGGCGTAGCTGACCCGGTAGGGGAAGTTGGCGGCGCCGACGTCTTTGTAGAAAGACGTGGCGTCGCCCCTATAGGAAGCAACCCGCAGCAGGGTGTCGGGCGACAGCGGCGCCGCCAGCAGGTTGCGTGCGCCGAAACCGAGGCTCAGGCCCGCTCCCAGGCTTGCGCCGGCTTGCAGGAAACGGCGGCGGTTCAGGCCGTTCGGGTAGTGATGCGTCATCGTCATCCTTGGTTTAGTCGAACAGGTCCGGTTCTTCGCGTGTCACCACATCCCATAACGGCTGGAAGCTGAACCAGCCGCCGGCGTCGCTGCCGATCTGCGAAGCGGTGTGCTGGGCCACCGCCTGCGACAACGGCTTGGTCGGGCCAGCCGCTTCCGAGATCAGCTGCGCCTGGGCTGCGTTTTCCATGGCGATGTACCGCCACACCGCCGATTCGACCGAGCCGCCGACTGTCAGCAATCCATGGTTTTGCAGGATGGCCGCCTTGTGCGGGCCCAGCGTGCGGGCGATCCGCTCGCCTTCGCTGGTGTCCAGCACCACGCCGCTGTATTCGGAAAAAATCACATGGTCGCCGTAGAAGGCGCAAGAATCCTGGGTCAGCGGATCGAGCAGGCGCCCCTGCGCCGAGAAAGCCTTGCCCCATAATCCGTGCGAATGGGCGGCGGCGATCACGTCCGGGCGCGCCTTGTGCAGCTCGGAATGGATGGCGAAGGCAGCGCGGTTGAGCAGGCCGTCGCCATGCAGGATCTTGCCGCTGTGGCTGACCAGCAGCAGGTCCGAGACCCGGATATGGCCGAAGTAGACGCCGGCCGGGTTGACCCAGAACTGGTCGGGATGTTCCGGGTCGCGCGCCGTGATGTGGCCGGCGCCGCCCATGTCGTAGCCGTAGCGGGCGAACAGCCGGAACGAGGCCGCCAGCCGCTGCTTGCGGTACAGGCGCGCGGCTTCCACCGTGGGCGGTGGCGGCGGTTCGGCAAAGATGATGTCGCCGTCGGCGTCGCGCGGCGCCGAGTAGATCGCCGGCCGCGGGTGCGGATTGCCGACTACACGCAGGTGCGGCTTGGACAGCGGCGCGCTATGCAGGGGAGAGGTGCTCATGTCTGGGATCCTGTTGGTGAGAATGGGTTCAATAGCCGCGCGCCAGGTCAACCACGTCGGTCAAAGGCTGGCCGCTGCGGAAGCGTTGCAGGTTGCCGAGGAACTTGTCGAGCAGCGCCTGCACGATATGGTCGGTGCTGGGCGAAATATGCGGCGACAGGCGTATTTGCGGATGGCTGTAAAAGCGATGCCCGGCCGGCAGCGGCTCCGGCTCGGTCACGTCCAGCGTCGCCAGGCCGATGCGGCCGGCGTCCAGCGCCGCCAGCAGCGCCTGGTCGTCGACCAGGCTGCCGCGGGCGATGTTGATCAGGTGCAGGCCGGGCTTGGCTTGCGCCAGCACCGCGTGGCTGATCGCATGGCGCGTGGCCGCGGTGGCAGGAGCGGCCAGCACCAGGTGGTCGGAACGCGCCGCCAGTTCAGCCAGGCTGGCTACTCCTTCCACGCCTTCGATTTCAAACGGCGCATCCGAGCGGCGCACCGCCAGCACGCGCAAGCCGAGCGCCTGCGCCCGTTGCGCCAGTGCGCGGCCGATCGAACCGAAACCGTACAAGCCCAGCACGCTGCCTTGCACCAGCGTCAGCGATTGCCGTTTCCATTGGCTGGCGTCCTCCAGCCAGATATCGGGAATGCGTTTGGCGGCGCTGAAGATGGCCGCCAGCACGTATTCGGCGATGGCGTCCGACGCCGTGCCGCGCGCCGAGGTGACCACCGGGCCCTGGAACAGCCATGGCGGATAATAGTCGATGCCTACCGACGCCAGCTGCACCCAGTCCAGCTTGAACGGCCAGCCTTGCGGTATCGGCGCCGCCTGGGCGGCGGCGTTGCCGGATTTGCTGAACGGCAGCGCAAACAGCACGCTGGCGTCGCCCGGCAGGCCGGCCAGCGGACCGGGCGGCAGGTCGACGACGCGCACGCTGGCTTGCTGCGCGAGCTGCAGGTTGACCGCAGGATCGAACTGGCTGGCGACCACGATTTCGCTCATGGAATGCGCCGCTCAGGCTGCTTGCTGGGCTGGCGCCTGGCCGGCTGCTTCGCGTTGCGCTACCGCGGCGCGCACCAGCGGCAGCAGTTCGCGGCCGTATTGCAGGGCATCGGCGACCGGATCGAAACCGCGGATCAGGAAGGTCGTGATGCCGAGGTCGTAGTAGTCGAGCAGCGATTCCGTCACCTGTTCCGGCGTGCCGACCAGCGCCGTCGAATTGCCGGCGGCCTTGGTCAGGGCAGTAATCCCGGTCCACAGGCGCTTGTCGACCACCTTGCCCTGTGCCGCAGCCGCCAGCAGGCGCTGCGAACCGACGTTCTTCGGCTGCTGCGTGCGGCTGGCGAAAAACACGTTGTTGCTGACGTTGGCGGTGGCCTGTTCCAGGATGCTGTCGGCACGCGCCCAGGCTTGCTCTTCGGTGGCGCCCAGGATCGGGCGCAGCGACAGGCTGAAGCGGATCTTGTCGGCGCGGCCATGGCGGCCGGCGGCAGCGCGCACCTTGTCCACGGTTTCCTTTACCTGCGCCAGCGATTCGCCCCACAGCGCGTAGACGTCGGCGTGCTTGCCGGCGACTTCGATGGCGATATCCGAGGAGCCGCCGAAATAGATCGGCAAATGCGGCTTCTGCGGCGAACGCACCACCGCGTTCTGGCCCTTGACGCGATAGTGCCGGCCTTCGTGGTCGAACGGACCGCTGGAAGTCCAGGTTTTCCGCAGCACTTCCAGGTATTCGTCGGTGCGCTGGTAGCGCTCGTCGTGATCCAGGAAATCGCCGTCGCGCTGCTGTTCAGTATCGTCGCCGCCGCTGATGATGTGCACCGCCAGGCGGCCGTCGCTAAACTGGTCGAGCGTAGCCAGCTGGCGCGCAGCCAGGGTCGGCGCCACGAAGCCGGGCCGGTGCGCCAGCAGGATGCCGAGCCGTTCGGTCTGGTGGGCGATGAAGGCGGCGACCTGGAAACCGTCCGCCGAACTGCTGCTGTGCGCCACCAGCACCCGGTCGAAGCCGGCGTATTCGTGGGCGCGGGCGATCGCGCCGACATAACTTTTATCGATTGCGGGGCCATGCGGCAACAGCGTTTCGGAAGTTTCCTGGGTGGCAGAGATGCCGATGAATTCGATGCTCATGTCAGATCCTTGTATGAAATGGATGATGGTTCAGGCGGCGCGCACTGCGCCGGCCTGTGCTTGCACTTGCGGTTGCGGTTGCGGCTGGCCGGCAAACGCCGCGCGGCCGCCGGCCACCAGGATGGTGTCGTTCTGCGGCGTGTGGATGCGGCTGCACAGCACATTGCGGTAATGCCGTTCCAGCGCATTGCTGCGCGATAGCCCGGGATTGCCGCTGATTTCGATGGCTTTTTCCACCACCGCGATAGCCTGGGTGGTGACCAGGTATTTGATGCGGCTGGCGTCGCCGGCGCCGGTCTGGCCGGCAATCGCGGCATCCAGCAGGACGCGGTTGGAGAACAGCCAGGCATCGAGCTGCCCGACCACTTCCTGGAAGCGCGGCAAAGTCGCCAGCGCGGCGCCGAGATTGGCCGGCGCCCGTGTTTGCAGCCACTCCACCAGCCAGTCGCGGGCAGCACGGGCGACGCCGTCGTAGATGGCGCCGAGCAGCACCGACATCCACAGCAGCAAGGATGGATCCAGTTCCGGCGGGCTGGTGGCCGGCGCCACATCGACCGCATGCTCGGCCGGCACCAGCACGCCGTCGAACACCACTTCGTGGCTGCCGGTGGCGCGCATGCCCAGGTGATCCCAGCTTTCGATCACCGAGATGCCAGGCGTGTCGCGGCGCACCAGCCAGGCGCCCACCAGCGGTTCCGGGTCGTCGCTGCGGGCCCAGACGGTGAGCCAGGTCAGGCGCGGGATGCCGGTCGAATACAGTTTGCGGCCGCTGATGCGCCAGCCTTCCGGCACGCGCCGCGCTACCGTCGCCGGCAAACCGCCGCGCGCCGGCGTGCCGAGTTCCGGTTCGACCCGCAATGCATTGATCAGGGCGCCATCGCGCACCGCATCGGCAGCCACCTGCCGGTACAGGTGTGGCGGCCAGCGCGTGGTGCGCGGGGTCGCCGTGTGCTGCAGGTACTGCATGGTCAGCACCAGCGCGGTGGACGGATCGCCATAGGCGACAGCGGCGATCACCTTGCGCGTTTGCGCCAGGCTGGCAGCCAGTCCGCCAAAGGCGCGCGGTACGGTCAGTGCCAGCAAGCCATGTTCATGCAAGCGTTCGAAATTGCGGTGCGGGAAACTGCCGTCGCGATCGTACTGGGCGGCGCTGGCGCCAAATTCGGCGCTGAGCGCGGCCAGCAGCTGTTCGAACTCGGGTGTGTCGAGGATCGACGGCGCGGGCGTCGGCAACGGGGTGAGGTGGTTGGCTGACATGGATTCAGATGGAAAAATTGCTCAGGTTGAAGGGCGCTGCCGGCGATGGCGGGACCAGGTGCAATACGGGCTTGGGCGCGCCGGCGTCGGCATCGAGTTCAACTCCCAGCAGCTGCAGCAGCTGCGTCCGCACCTTCTGGAAAGCGTGATTCTCGGCGCTGCGCGGACGCTGCTGGTCGATGCGCAGGTCGGCGACGATGCGGCCGCCATCCAGCACCAGCACGCGATCGGCCAGCAGCACCGCCTCGTCGACGTCGTGCGTCACCAGCAGCACAGCCGGCTGGTGCACCCGCCACAGCGACAGGATCAGCTGGTGCATGCGGATGCGGGTCAGCGCATCGAGTGCGGCGAACGGCTCATCGAGCAGCAGCAATTGCGGCTCGCGCACCAGCGCCCGGGCCAGCGCCACCCGCTGCGCTTCGCCGCCGGACAGGGTGCCGGGCCAGGCATTTTCCCGGTGCGCCAGGCCGACTTCGGCCAGGGCCTGGCGCGCGCGTTCGCGCGCCTGCGGAATATGCAAACCCATGACAACGTTGCGCCAGGCGCGTTTCCAGGGCATCAGGCGCGGCTCCTGGAACACGGCGGCGCGCGCCTGCGGCACTTGCAGTTGGCCGGAACTGATCTGGTCCAGTCCGGCCAGCGCGCGCAGCAGCGTGGTCTTGCCGGAGCCGCTGCGGCCGAGCAGGGCGATGAATTCGCCGGGACGGATATCGAGATCGAGCCGGTCCAGGATCGTGTTCTGGCCGAAGCGTTTGCTCAGCTGGCGGGCGCGTACGGCGTTATTCGGGTGGCCGGCGGGGCGGAGCACCTCCGGTTCGGCCGTTTCGTCGCGCAGCCGGCCGGTATCCGTCACTGAAAGTTTGGCGGTCAGCATGGTCAGTCCTTGATGAAAGAGGGACGCCAGGCCAGCGCAAAATGTTCGATGCTGCGCACCAGCAGGTCGGTGAACAGGCCCAGCAGGCTGTAGGCCAGCAGGCAGACCACGATGATGTCGGTGCGCATGAAGTCGCGGGCGTTGTTGATCAGGTAGCCGAGGCCGGCGGTGGCGTTGATCTGTTCCACGATCACCAGCGACAGCCAGCTGATGCCGAGCGCGTAGCGCAGGCCGAGCAGGAAAGACGGCAGCGCGCCCGGCAGGATCACATGCCAGATCAGGCCGAAATGGCTGAGGCCGAACAGGCGGCCGGCTTCGATCAGCTTGGCGTCGATGCTGCGGATGCCGCTATACAGGGTCAGGTACATCGGGAAGGTGGTGGCGAAGGCGATCAGCGTCACCTTGGTGAATTCACCGATGCCGAACCAGAGGATGAACAGCGGCACCAGGCCGACGAACGGCAGCGTGCGCACCATCTGCATGGGCGAATCGACGATCACTTCGCCGCGGCGCGAGAGGCCGGAAACCAGCGCCAGCGCGGTGCCCAGCGACAGCGAGATGGACAGTCCGGTCAGCACCCGGCCTAGCGACACCAGGATGTTGCTGCCCATTTCGCCGGACGCCACCAGCGCGCCGAAGGTGGCGCCGATCTGCGACGGCGCGGCCAGTATGCGCTCCGGGATGAAGCCTAGCCGCGAGGCGGTTTCCCACAGCAAAAGAATCGTTATGGGACTGGCTGCGCGCGACAGGAACGCCAGCAGGCGCCGCCGCAGCACCTGGCGCAGGGCGGGCCGGCCGGTTTCAGCGGGGGTGGGGCGCGGTACTGCGCCGGGGTGAGGAGCGGTGGCTATCGACATCGTGCTTGATGATCCGTAAAACAATTGCCTCCGGCCGTCGAAACCCTTGGCTGCAGCCCTTGGGCATGCAGCGCAGTGCGACCGTAAAGTGGATCATAAGTCGTGCGATATTATGATAAAACGAATTATTTATTATATGAAAATATGAATTTTGAGAATAATGATGCCGGCGCTTCCGTGAGCTCAGGCCCTGAGCCGGCGCCGCGGCTCGGCGCCGTCGAAGGTCTGCGCCACGGCGCTGCCGAACAGGTCGACCGCCTGCTGCAAGCCGCTCGCCAGGCGCGCCTGCTGGATCAGCCAGATATCGAGCAGCGGCTTGAAGTCGGTGACGTTGACCACGTCCAGCTGGTCGCGATAGCGGCTGCGCGCAAGCTGCGGCAGCGGCATCAGCCCGAGTCCCAGGCCGCTGGCGACCAGCCCTAGCTGCAGGTCGGCGCCGAAGGTTTCCAGGTTGATCTTGAACGACAGCCCCTGGCCCGCAAGCGCGCGCTGCAAGCCGGCGCGGAAGCCGCAGCCGTCGGGATTGAGGACCCAGCCGCGGCCGTGGCAATCGGCCAGCTTGTAGCTGCGGCGGGTCATCTCGCCCTTGGGCGCCACCACCACCAGTTCAATCCGTCCCAGCGTCTTGCCGCTGACGCCGTCCGGCAGCACCTTGGTGGCGGGGAACAAGGCGGTGGCGGCGTCCAGCTCGCCGTTGGCCAGCTTGTCGACCAGCTGCGAGCCCCAGCCGGTGGAGACCTGGGTATTCAGTTCGGGGAAACTGTCCTTGATCTGCCGCAGCGCATCCAGCAATGCGATATCGCCGATGGACTGGATCACGCCGAGGCGGAATACGCCGCTGGGCGGCTCGTCGTGGCTGACCAGGTCGCGCAGCGATTCGACTTCGCGCAGCACCGCGCGGCATTGCTCGTACACCAGCTTGCCCATGGCGTTGGGCCGCGGCGGCTTGGTGCTGCGATCGAGCACATCGATGCCCAGCGCTTCTTCGAAACTCTGGATGCGCCGCGTGATGGCCGGCTGGGTCAGCTGCAGCGACTCTGCCGCGAGGCTGATGGATTGGCAGCGCACGACGGCGACGAATGCATCGATATCATCTATCTTCATAAGAAATTCGCATATATGCCAGAGTTATTTATACGAATTTTAACAGCAAGACAGAAATTGTGGATTGTCATTCCTGACAGGTTTACCGACTATTCATATGCGCTGGCAGCGCCTCCTTTCAACCGTTGCGGAACAGGAAGCTGTAAGCGTTCAGCGCCGGCACCCCGCCCAGGTGGGCGTACAGCACCCGGGAGCCGGCCGGGAATTCGCCCAGCCGCACTTTCTCTATCATGCCGTGCATGGATTTGCCTTCGTACACCGGGTCGGTCAACATGCCCTCCATGCGCGCGCACAGGCGGATCGCTTCCAGCGTGCCGTCGTTCGGCAAGCCATATTCAGGGCCGCCGAAACGCGTGTCCAGCACCACATCGCGGGCCGTGATGTCGCGCCCCAGTTCGACCAGCCCGGCGGTATTCTTCGCGATGCGCAGGATCTGCTCCAAGGTTTGCTGCGGCTTGGCCGAGGCGTCGATGCCGATCACGCGCTCGGCGCGGCCGTCGGCCGCAAACCCGACCAGCATGCCGGCCTGGGTGCTGCCGGTCACCGAGCAGGTGACGATGTAGTCGAACTTGAAACCCAGCTCGGCTTCCTGCTGCCGTACTTCTTCGGCAAAACCGACGAAGCCGAGGCCGCCGCGCGGATGCTCCGAGCAGCCGGCTGGAATCGGGAACGGCTTGCCGCCGGCCTTGCGCACATCGTCCATGGCTTGCTCCCAGCTCTGGCGGATGCCGATGTCGAAACCGGCGCTGTCGAGCCGCACCTCGGCGCCGAGGATGCGCGACATCTCGATGTTGCCGACCCGGTCGTATACCGCATCCGAATAGTTCACCCAGTTTTCCTGCACCAGCAGGCACTTCAGGCCCAGGTGCGCAGCTACCGCGGCGACTTGGCGCGTCTGGTTCGACTGGATGCCGCCGATCGACACCAGCGTGTCGTAGCCGCCCTCCAGCGCTTCCGGGATCAGGTACTCAAGCTTGCGGGTCTTGTTGCCGCCGAACGCCAGGCCGCTGTTGCAGTCTTCGCGTTTTGCGTAGAGCTCGACCTTGCCGCCGAGATGGGCGCTGAGGCGCGGCAGCGGCTGGATCGGCGTTGGCCCGAAGGTGAGCGGATAGCGGGGAAATTTCTGCAGGTTCATGGAAGTCGCTCCTGGGATTGAAGGGAATCCGCGCGGCGCAGCGGCGCCGCCGGGACAAAATCCATATTAAAATCAATCGCTGGAATCAGGGTTGCAAGTTTTGACGGAAATTCAGATCTAAAAAACGAATTTGTGTTGATTGAATGGCTTTTATTCTGGAAAGAAGGATATGAAAGCAACAAAATTGCGCCAGAAGGCGGCGCCTGCCGATGTTCCTGCCGTCGCCATGGATCGCACCGACCGCGCCATCCTCAAGTTGCTGCAGCGCGATGCGTCGGTATCGAATGTGGCGTTGGCGGCCAAGGTGAACCTGAGCGCGCCGGCTTGCCTGCGGCGCGTCGAACGGCTCAAGGAACTGGGGCTGATCAGCGGCATCGTGGCCTTGCTCAATCCGCGCGCGCTGGATGCCGGGACGCTGGTGATGATCGGGGTGGTGCTGGATCGCTCAACGCCGGAATCGTTTGCCGATTTCGAGCGGGCGGCGCAGAAGGTTTCGGGTTGCCTTGAATGCCATGTAGTCACGGGGGAGTTCGACTACTTCATGCTGTTGCGGACCAAGGACAACGATAGTTATAACCGGCTTCATGCGGAACAGCTGCTGTACCTGCCGGGAGTGCGGCAGATCCGCACATTCATGGTGCTCAAGCAGGTTCTATCAACGACCCAGCTGCCGCTGTAGGGAAACAGGCGGCAGCTGGTTCGAGGCTGCTTAGCAGTTGCCTTTTTTTGCCTGCCCTGGAGGGCAGTGATAACGGCCGCCGTCGTCATCACGGCGGTCATCACGGCGATCGTAGCGGTCTTCACGGCGGTCGTCGCCACGGCGCCAGCCGCCGCGGTTCAATTCCCAGCCGTTGCTGCCTTGGCGCCACTCCGGACGGCTGTACTGGTAGCCGCTGCGAGCACGTTCCCAATGGCCGCCGGCCCAGACGTGGCGGCCGCCATCCCAGTTCCAGTAGCCTGGCGCCCAGACATAGCCGACCCGCGGCGGCGGCACGACCTCATAGCGCGGCGGCGGCGGCGGGGTGCCGATGGTGATGTTGACGCCGATCTGCGCCATTGCCTGGCTTGGCATAAAGGCGGTAGCGCTCAGTGCTGCCAGCGCTGCCGCGCAAAGGATGCGTTTCATGTTTTCTCCCTCAGTTGTTTGGTTGTAAAACTATATCTGTTATTTTTTCAGAACCAAGCAATGATGCAATAAATTACACTTCGACGCATCGCCTTACATGCGTTAAATTTTGTTAAGACCATCAATTTATATAACGTTTGCATCAAGGAATGCCGATGCGGCAGTCGCCAAGGTAACAAACTGGACCTTGAAATGAGAAAATACGGCGGCCGGAGTATTGCTCCGGTCGCCGCATTGATTGGATGACGTGAGTATGCAGTACGAAGAATCAATGGGCCTGTTGCGCCGGCCTTTGCCGGAAAAACAGGATACAGCCCAGGATGAAGGCGAACAGCGCCAGCGATGCGGAATAGCGGCTTAACGCCAGGCCGCCGGCATTGAGAGGCTTGTCGAGGAAATCGCCGACCACCGCGCCCAGCGGGCGGGTCAGGATGAATGCGGCCCAGAACAGCGCGGTGCGCGATATGCGGGTTCTGTAGTAAGCCAGCACCAGCAGCGCCAGCAGTCCGCCGAACAACAGCGCGGCGCCGGTGTAGCCGAGGCCGGCGGTATCCGCGGTCCAGTCGCCCAGCGCCGTGCCCAGGGTCTGGGAAAACATGATGGTCAACCAGTAAAACATCTCGGCCTTGGGGGTGTTGACGGTCGCTACCGATATCGTGCCAAGCGTGCGATGCCAGATCGCCAGCGACGCCATCAGCAGGATAAACAGCAGGGAACTGCCGCCGGCATAGCCGATGCCGAGCGAACGGTCGGCAAAGTCCGCCAGCGTGGTGCCTACCATGGTGGTGGCGATGATGGTGGCCCAGTACAGGAACGGGTGGAAACCCTTGGCCCTGACCTGGGCAAACACGGCAACCAGGAAGACTGCCGCGAAAATGGCGGTGGCTACCAGGTAGCCGAGGTTCATCGACATGGAGACGGCGTCGCCGCCGGTTTCACCTAGCGTGGTGGCGGCTATCTTGATGATCCAAAAGAGCAAGGTGACCTCCGGGACCTTGCTCAGGCTGCGTTCGAGAGACTGGTTCATGCGGATTTCCTTTCGATATCAGGTCTGTTGCCGGGTTATTGCTTCAGGCGTTGCGGGACCAGCGACAGATAAGTAACCATGCCGACGATCAGCGCCAGGAAAACGATGCTGGCTTCTACCGTGCCGAAGCCCAGGCCGCCATTGCTTGCCGGCTGCGACAGCAGGTCGCCGCAGGATGCGCCGAAAGGGCGCGTCAATACATAGGCTACCCAGAAGCAGGCCACGGCGTCGGCCTTGAACACGTAGCGGAACAAGGCGACCGCCGCAATCAGGCCGCCGAACAGCAGCGCGGAATTGGCGTAGCCGAGTTGCAAGCCTTCGGCCAGCCAGTCGCCGGCTGCAGTGCCGAGGGCGAAAGTGAATAAGATCGCGGCCCAGTAAAACAGTTCACGCCTGGGGCTGTCGATTGACTGGATGGAAAGTGTTTTTTCCTGTGCATACCAGACGGCGAAAGTGGCGATCAGGGCTATGCTGAACAAAGCGGTCGAGGCCGCCAGCGGTACATTGAGCTGGTCAGTCAGGTTGTCGGTGACCAGGGTGCCGAATACGCTGACGAACACCACGGTGATCCAGTACAGCGCAGGCACATAGCGGCTGGCGCGCAGCTGGAACAGCAGCGCGACGATAAACAACATGCCCGTCAGCGCGGTAGTCGCGGCCAGGCCGAAATGCAGGTTGGCATTCAGGAAATCCGCGGCTGTCTCGCCGACCGTGGTGGACATCATCTTGATGATCCAGAACAGCACGGTGACTTGCGGTACCTTGTTCAGCCAATATCTTGCGCCTGGCAGTATGTTCATGGCGGCCTCCGGAATGGATGGTTGCAAATGCGTCGTTGCAGGCAGTCTGCAGCGCCAGACTTAGCTCAACCATAGCGGATGCCATCCGGCCGCCGTCACGCGTTCGTTACAATTCCTGCATGAATTGCACGACGGCCTGGGCGAACGCCTGGGGCTGTTCCGTTGCGCTCAAGTGCGAAGCGTCTTTCAGCACGGCCAGCCTGGCGCGCGGGATTTTCTCGGCCAGCGTTTGCGCCATGGCCAGCGGCGTGCCCTGGTCCAGTTCGCCGGCGATCACCAGCGTCGGCGCCGCTATCTGCGGCAGGCGCTCGGTGGTGTCTACCGTGCCGACTGCGTGGCAGCAGCCAATATAGCCGTCGGCGCCGGTGCTGGCCAGGCGCCGGCGGAAACGCGCCACGGTGGCGCTGTGCTCGGCGCGGAAACGATCGTGGAAATAGCGTCCCATGACGGCATCGGCAATCACCTCGACGCCGTGGGCGCGCACGGTGTCTATCCGCTGCTGCCATACTTCGCGCGCCGCCGGCGGGTAGTGCGAAGTGCTGTTGGCGATGACCAGCGCGGCCACCAGCGACGGATGGCGCAGCGCCAGTTCCTGGCCGGTCATGCCGCCCATCGACAGGCCGACCCACACCACCGGGCCGGAATCGAGCTCGCGCAGCAGGCGCGCCGCATCCTCGGCCAGGTCGGCGATGGCATACAGTCCTGCCGGCGCATCCGAGCTGCCGTGGCCGCGATGGTCGTAGGCGATGACGCGGCAGTCGGCGGCCAGCAGGTTGGCCAGGCTGTCCCACATGGTCAGGTCGCAGCCGAGGGCATGGCTGAGCACTACGGTGTGGCGCGGCGCCTTGCCGTTGCGGGGCGCGCGCACGCTGTAATGCAAAGCCGGCTTGCTGACGGTGACGGCGGCGCGGCCGATGCCGGGGTGCGCCGCTTCGGCCGGCGGCGCAGGAGCGGGCGTGTAACCGATCTGCGCACCGATTTCGCGCAGGATTTTTTGTGCATGCGTGAAGGCGGTATTGGCGGCCGGCACGCCGGCGTAGATGGCGCCTTGCATCAGCACTTCCTTCATTTCATCCGGCGTCAGGCGCGTCTCGGCATCGCCCAGCAGCGCCGCCCGTGCGTGCAGCTCGAATTCCTCCCAGCGGCCCAGCGCCATGGTGATCGCCAGCACGATCACGCGCCGGGTTTTCTGTTCCAGGCCGGGACGGCCCCAGATGTCGTTCCAGGCGAAGCGCGTAATCAGGTTCTGGAATTCCGCGTTGAAACCGGTGGCGTTCGCCAGCGAACGGTCGACCCAGTCGTCGCCGAGTATCTGGCGGCGGTTTTGCAGGCCGCGTTCGAAGTCATGATCGATGGGATCGTAGCTCATGGTTGGTTTACCTGTTTGTTCATGGTTGGGTTTCAGGCCTGGACGGCCTGCGCCTGCAGCATATCCATGGTGGCCTGCAAGACTTGCAATTGCCGGTGCGCCAAGGCTGCGGCCGGCGCCGTTGCCGCGGCCGGGTCGAACAATGCATGCAATGCCTCAGGGTCAAGCGTGCCGCGCAAGCGCGCATCCGTCTTGACGGCGTCGCGCGTTACCTCGGCCAGCTGCCTGCCGGCGGCAACCGCCTGCTGCGTCAGCTGCTCCATCAGGACATGGGCTTGCGGCCGGCCGATGGCGCCGGCCAGGTGAACCGATACGGTTTCCGCGAACACCAGTCCTTGCAGCGCGTCGATATTGCGCAGCATGCGTGCGGCATCGACCTGCAGTCCGGCGACGGCTTCGTTCAATGCGCTGAGTGCGCCATGGGCGCTGAGGAACAAGCCAGGCCATTCCGCCAGTTCGGCTTGCCAGTTGCCGAGGCCGCGCTCGTGCTGCTGGCCCATGCTGGCCAGCAGCGCTGCAGCGTGCTGCGGCGTGCGGGTGGCTGCCGCCAGGGCGATCATGGCTGACACCGGATTGCGCTTGTGCGGCATCGCCGATGAACCGCCGCGGCCATTGCCCGATGGCTCCGCCAGCTCGGCGATTTCACCTTGCGCCAGCAGGCTGAGATCGGTCGCGATCTTGCCCAGGCTGCCGGTCAGTACCGCGACTTCCAGTCCCAGCCGCACCCATTCGTCGCGCTGCGTGTGCCAGGCGGCGCCGGCGACAGACAGTTCCAAGTCGTCGGCCATGCGCTGCGCTACAAGCTGGCCTTTTGCGCCCATCACCGCCAGCGTGCCGACAGCGCCGCCAAGCTGCAGCTGCAGCGCGCGCTGCGCCGCCTGGCGCAACTGCAGGCGCGCGCGCACCAGCGGCGCCGCCCAGCCGGCCAGTTTGAAGCCGAAGCTGGTGACCTGGGCCGGCTGCATCAGCGTGCGCGCCAGGATCGGCGTCGCCAGGTGCTGCCCGGCCAGGCTGAGCAGGTTGCCGGCCAGCGTTTGCAAGCCCTGGTCGAGCAGGGCCAGCGCTTCGCGGGTGACCAGCACCATGGCGGTGTCGATCACGTCCTGGCTGGTGCTGCCCCAGTGCACATGGCTGGCCGATTCCTGGTTGAACAGGGCGACCGTCTTGGTCAGCTCCTTGACCAGCGGGATCGCCAGGCTGCCGGCGCGGCGGCTGGCGTGCACCAGCGCCGGGATATCGTACAGCTGGGCATTGCAGACGCCGGCGATGGCGCGCGCGGCGCTTTCCGGGATCACGCCCTCGGCCGCCTGCGCCCGCGCCAGGGCTTCTTCAAAACGAAACATGGCTTGCACCACGGCGCTATCGTCGAATACGGCGATCATTTCCGGGGTGGTCAGGAAACTGTCAAAGATTGAAACGCTCATTGCGGCTCCGTTGGGTGGACTGCAACTGTATCGCTGGTTGTCAAACGTAGTCGAAGAACACGGTTTCCTGTTCGCCTTGCATCCAGATATTCCAGTGATAGCTGGCCTCGCCCTGTTTGCGCGCAATCAGCGTCGCGCGCCGGTCGGGCGGGACCTGGCTGAGGATCTCGGATTGCGCCAGGCCGCTGTCGTCGTCCAGGAAGACCGCGCTGAACTGGTGCTTCACCAGGCCGCGCGCAAAGACGGTGACGAACATCACGGGTTTTCCGGAACGGGCGGGGGCGGGCAGCGATACTGCGATGCTGAACGCGCCGTCATCGCCGCTGGCAATGCGGCGGAAGCCGGGGATCGCCTGGGCCGTTTCGGCGGCGGCCGCGTCCGGCATCCAGGCTTCGATCCAGCCGTCGTTGATCGGTGCGCCGTCGCCATCGCGCAGCACGCCGCTGATGGTGACGGTCGGGGCGCTGCTGTGCAGCGTGGCGCTGGCGTTTACCGCCCAGGCCCAGGCCTCGTGCGGGAACGGGCCTACGGTTTGCGAAGTGGTGATGTGAAAATTGGCAGTCATTTGATTTGCATTCCCGCTCAGAGATCCATGGGCGTGGCGTCGCGGCCGCGCAAGACGATGTCGAATTCATAGCCCAGCATCTGGTCGCCGACGGTCTGTTCCAGGCTGAAGCGCGCAATCAGCCGCTGCCGCGCGGCCAGGTCCGGGATGCTTTGAAAGATAGGGTCGTAATCGAACAAAGGGTCGCTCGGGAAATACATCTGCGTCACCAGGCGCTGCGCATAAACGCTGCCGAACAGGGAAAAGTGGATATGCGCCGGGCGCCACGCCTTGTGGTGGTTGCCCCAGGGATAAGGGCCAGGCTTGATGGTGACAAAGCGGTAGCGGCCGTCGGCGTCGGTCAGCATCTTGCCGAAGCCGAAAAAATTCAGGTCGAGCGGCGCATCGTGCTGGTCGCGCTTGTGCCAATAGCGGCCGGCGGCATTGCATTGCCAGACTTCCAGCAGGGAGTTGCGCACCGGCTTGCCGTCTTCATCCAGCACACGGCCGGTGACCACGATCTTTTCGCCCAGCGGTTCGCCCTGGCCGTGCGATGTAAGGTCGGTGTCGTGCGGCAGGATCAGGCTGGGCGACGCCGCGATGTTGGCCTGCACCGGTTCGGCGGCGCGGATGCGCAGCGGTTCCTGGGTTGGGCCGCGTTTCACGGTGGAGATGTAGGGCGGGTAAATCAGGCTGGGGTAGACCCCGGTTTCTGTGGGCTCGAATCTCACGTAGGTTTCCTTTGGATTGATGGCGCGTTGCAGCCATCGTCTTGAGCAGCGGGGAAATCGGGTTTTCGCGTGATTGTGCGTATATCGCGCAAAAATCTCATTTCCTGTCTAAGTGATTTAAATCATAGGGGATCGGCAATCCGGCATCAAGGTGATACCATGCTGCCATAACCGCATAACGCCCACATTGTGCGATATACGCCCATATGGAGATTTCATGGCTACCGATTCCCTGCCTGGCGCGCGTTCCGACACTGCGCCAACTACTTCTTCGGAAGAACCGCTCAAGCGCGACCTGATCGCCGGACTGGAAAAGGGCTTGCTGGTGATCGAGGCTTTTGACCAGGAACGCTCGCGCCTGACGATCAGCGAGGTGGCGCAGCGCGCCGGCCTGACGCGCGCGGCGGCCCGCCGTTATCTGATTACCCTGACCCACCTGGGTTATGTGCGGCATGAACAAAAGGTGTTTTCGCTGACGCCCAAGGTGCTGCGCCTGGGCCAGTCCTACCTGCACTCGGCGCGCCTGCCGCGCATCGTCCAGCCTTTACTGTACCGGCTGGCGTATTCGCTGGAAGAGGCCGCCTCGGCCGGCGTGCTGGACCACGACGAACTGGTGTGCGTCGCCGCAGTCAGCGCCGGCCGGCTGGTGTCGGCCACCTTGCAGCCGGGCACCCGGGTGCCGGCCTTTTGCACCGCCAACGGCCGTGTCCTGCTGGCCAGCTTGCCGCAGGCGCAGATCGAATCCTTCCTGGGGCGGCTGCAGCTTGAGCCGATCACAGCCCACACCATCGTCAACAAGGAACGGCTATTGCTGGAGATTACCCGCACCCGGGCGCAGGGTTACGCGGTGGTCGACCAGGAACTGGAACTGGGATTGCGCACGATCGCGGTCCCGCTCAAGAATTTCCGGGGAGAGACGGTGGCCGCAGTGAATGTCAGCGTGCACGCGGCGCGCATGGCGGTGGAGGACATCGTCGAGCGCTGCCTGCCGGCGCTGCTGAAGGCGCAGGTGGAGTTGACCGCGCTGTTGTAAGGCTTAACTGGCGAAACGGAAAAACGTTTGCTAGTGGACAAGACGATTGCGTGGTTCTTGAAATTGGCGCCAATATGACCCTGTATTTACACAGTCCGGGCCATTTTATCCATTGTCGTTACCAATTTTGCGCGGTATCGATCAACTGCTGGCAGCAAAGGTCAACTCGTTCAACAGTGCCGCCTCCCTTGCCGCGTGCAAGATAAAGTGAAAATTGCGGTGCACGTTTCGGCAGCGGCAGCTCTATCAGCTGGCCGGCAAGAAGCTGCGGGCGGCATAAACATTCCGGCAGGACGGCCAGGCCAATGCCTGCCGCTGCCGCCTCTAGCGCCATTTGATAGTCAGGTACGACGGCAGATGGTAGCCCGGCATTGCCGCCGAACACCTCGCGCCAAAAATTCGCCAATGGCGGTACTGGCCCCTGCAAGTCGATCAGGGGTAGGCCTTTCGGTGCAGCCGACCTGGGCAGGCGGTCGTGAAAAGTCGGAGCACATACCATTTGCAGACGTCCTTCATGCAACAGTTCATAGTAGACACCTTTGTGCGGTATGCGCGCCAGCGTGACAGCCATGTCGAGTTCGCGGTCGGCAAGCGCTGTCACCAAGGCCGGTGGCGGCATCGTGCGTAGATCAAGTCGAATGGCGTAGCGCGGCAGCATGCTCAATGCGGATAGCAACAGCCTGGAAAAACCGCTGGTCGCACCTACATGGACGACGCCGGCAAGGGCGTCGCGCTGGCCTGCGCCGCTGCCAATGATGGCCTCAAGCGCGTCCAGATGCTGTCCGGCCTGCCGCTCCAGTTCGATGGCGGCCGGCGTCGGCGCTAATCCACGCGGAAGACGGGTGAACAGCTGAGATTGCAGGCGCGCTTCCAATATCTTGATGTGGCGCGATACCGCAGGCTGGGTCAACTGCAGGGCGAGCGCGGCGCGCGAGATCGAATTGTGCCGATAGACGCTGATGAAGCTACGCAGATGAAGTAGGTAAGACATCTTATTTTTGATGGGTTGACCAATAATTGATGATTTGATTTTAGTCTAATCAGTTTGTAATCTGGCGTAAATCATTCAATCGAGACCTGCCATGACCGAACCAGACAACCTTGTTCCAACCTACCCCGACCTACGCGGCAAGGTGGCCCTTGTTACAGGTGGTTCGCGCGGGATCGGTGCTGCCGCTTGCCTGGCACTAGCCCGCTGCGGCGTACGGGTCGCTGTCAACGGCCGCGGCCGCGATGCCGTCGACGCTACCGTGGCCGCAATCCGTTCACATGGCGGCGAAGCTCTCGCGGCGATAGCCGACTGCGCCGATCTGGCTTCCGTCGAACGCATGCGGGTCGCCATAGAGGCCGACTTCGGTGCGCCCGAGCTGCTGCTGGCATTTGCCGGCGGCGGCAGCGGACGCCCCGTCGCATTGGCCGACATCACCGAACAGGATTGGCGCTCAAGCATCGACAACAACCTGACCTCAACATTCTTCACGCTCAAGTCTTTCCTGCCAGCGATGATAGCGCGCGGCGGCGGCAGCATCGTCACCATGGCTTCGGCGGGTGGAAGAGTCGCGTCGGGAGCACCGGCCGGCTATGGGGCAGCCAAGGCGGGTGTAATCATGCTGACACGTCACGCCGCTAACGAGGTAGGGCGGCATGGTGTACGTGTGAACTGCATTTCACCTTCGGCTGTACTGACCGAACGTACCGCTCAGCGCATGCCGTTCGAACAACAGCAACGCATGCTGGAGGCATTTCCGCTGGGCCGGCTCGGTCAACCCGACGACATTGCGTCGGCTGCACTATTTTTGCTGTCAGCGGCTGCGTCATGGATCACTGGCATCACGTTGGATGTCGCGGGTGGCCGCGTCATGACGTGAACGATTCTGTCAGCGCATTGAAAGGAACATCATGGTAACCCTCGATCACATCATCCTGCGGGTACGCGATCCGGCTGGGTCAGCTCATTTTTATCAAGAAGTGCTCGGCTTCCGCCACCAAGGACGCGAGGGTCCGTTCGAACTCGTGCGGGTGAACGAAAGCTTCACGCTCGACCTGATGGGCGAGACGCCGCGCGATCCAGTGCACTTGGCTTTTTGTCTTGACCGCGCCAGCTTCGAGGCGGTGCACCGCCATCTTGTTGAACGATCGATAGCGTTTGGCAGCAGCCCATTCGACCGCAAAGGCGGGCCGTTGGCGAAGTCTCAGGGTGCGCGCGGCATGGCCGACGCCTGGTATTTCTACGACCCGGATGGGCACAATCTCGAAGTGCGCAGCTATGAGCCGAGGTACTGATGAGTTGACGTTCAAGGCTCGCACAAGTGTTCCCAGATCGAGACCCAAATAAAATATAAGGTTGTCGTTTTAAACGGACCTACCTCTGGAGTGCCCCTCGGGCTGGACCAAGGCCATGGGATGACGTGATACGCTTGTCGAGCCTTCTTAGGAGGAGCGACACCATGTCAGCAAGAGGACCTTATCAGCGGCATGGCTCGCAATTTAAAATCCAGCTGTGCACGGATATTCGCATTGGCAAACTCGGGCGCCGCGAGGCCCTCAAGATCTATAACTTGTCAGCCAAGCTCGTGCAGATGTGACTGGCACAGTTATATGGTCCTCCTATGGGTGCACATCCGATGTTCCGCAAAAAAGTGTTGGCACCAACACACGAAAAGGACGATTGCCCCGGTATTTTGAATCGAAAACACCGTCAAATGCGAGCACGGGTGATTTGAAACGCGAGGCATTACGGCTAAGCTGCTTCCAGCAGGCGCATTTCGATGTGCATGCCAGCGGCAGCGGCCATGTTAACCAGGGCATCCAGGCCGAACAGGTTGATTTTGCCGCGCATGAGGTCAGAGATGCGCGGTTGTGTGACGCCGAACAATTTGGCGGCTTGCAACTGACTCAGGCCGGTACGCTCAAGGTGTGCTTTCAGTGCCATCATCAAGCTCGAACGCAGCTTCATGTTTTCGGCTTCTTCGGGAGTGTCTTCGATAGCGTCCCAGACGCTGGCGTATTGTTTCTTACTCATTTTCCTAATTCCTTCATGAGGTCGCGGTAACGGTTCTCGGCCAACTCCAGATCCGGCTTGCCGGTCTTCTGGGGCTTCTTCTGGAAGCAATGAAGCACGTAGATCGCATCGGCGAATTCGCTACATGGACGACACGAAACGCGCGGCTCGCATCTCGAATTCGGATTTCTCTGACGCCTTGCCCAATCGTTGGCATCGGCTTCCAGTCGTCTGGCTCATGGCCTTGTTGCACCTGATCGAGCTGGTGTCCTGCCTCACGTCGCGCCGATATGGGAAAGGTGCGAAGGTCATCAAGGGAACTGCCTCGAAATTCAACCGGTTTGGGATCAGTCAATGAGTTGAATATACAAAATTTTGTATTAATTGTCAAATTTGTTTGATCGTCGACTGGAATGCAGGTCTGGCTTGAGCGGCTGAGCAAAAGCCGGACGCGATCAAACCCACATCATCAAGGTATTGGCGGTAGCCTGCAGCGCCGGCAGGCAGCGCGCCGTCGCTTCGGCCTTTGAGCAGGCCGAGATCAACATCGACACGCTCAAGGCGCCGATCAGGGCGCCGCGGCGGCTCTTGATCGGCACCGAGATGCCGCGCAGCCCGATTTCATACTGGTTTTCGGTGACGCCGAAACCGTCTTCGCGGATTGCAATCAGTTCCTGGAACAGCTGTTCCTTGTCCATTACAGTCAGGTGGGTGTAGGCGATCAGTTCGATGCGGTCCAGGTAGGCCCGCAAGTCGACGTCCGGCAAGGCCGACAGCAGCACCCGGCCGGCAGTCGAAGTGTAGGCCGGCAAGCGGGTGCCAGGCTCGAAGCCGGTGGTCAGCAGGCGCGGCGCATTGACACGGCTGACGTAGACCACGTCGTCGCCTTCCAGCACCGAATAATTGGTCGATTCCTGCAGCTGCAAGGTAAGCCGCTGCAGGAATGGCACGATGGCGCGCGGCAGCCGCGCCGAGTCGAGGTAGGAACGCCCCAGGTTGAGCACCTTGGGCGTGAGCCAGAAACTGCGGCCGTCGGTTGCCGCCAGGCCGATATGCACCAGCGTCAGCAGGTAGCGGCGTGCGGCGCTGCGGCTCAGCGCGACTTTTTCCGCCAGCTCGCTTGCCGTCAGGCGCACCGTGTCGTCGTTGAAGGCGGTGATCACATCGATGCCTTTGATCAAGCCATCGATCAGGTCGCGCTTGGCGACCTCTATTTCCACCAATTCCGGTTTCTTCATGCCAAATAACTCCAAAAATGCGCGCCAATCGCTCCATCTGCGCGATTAGTGCAGTATTACACGTTTTTGAGGCTGTTTTTCTCGAAATGGCCTTTCTATACTTGGCCTGACCATTTCAGCCAAGGATCAGCATGACTGCGCAAGAACACAATCCGGAACCGAATAATCCGCTCGGCATAGACGGCATCGAATTCATCGAATATGCCAGCGCCCAGCCGCTGGCGCTGGGCGCTTTGCTGGAGCAGATGGGATTTGTGCCGACCGCCCGCCATCGCTCGCGTGAAGTGACCTTGTACCGCCAGGGCAGGATGAACGTGATCGTCAACGCCGATCCATCCTCGTTGCCGCAGGCCGGCGGTGAACCGCAAGCGACCGTCATCAGCGCGATTGCACTGCGGGTGCGCGACGCTGACGCTGCCTACCGCCACGCGATCGAGATGGGCGCGTGGGCGATCCAGACGCGGGCCGGCGTGATGGAGCTGAATATTCCCGGCGTGCATGGCGTCGGCGATTCGATCCTGTATTTTGTCGACCGCTTTCGCGATTTTTCCATCTACGACGTCGACTTCAAGCCGATCCTGAACGCGCCGGCCAATCCGCCGGCGCTCGCCGGCATGCATTTCTTTGGCGTGGTGCAAACCATAGGCCGCGACCGCGCGCCGGAATGGATCGATTTTTACCAGCAGCTGATGGACTTCCGGCCGCTGCCGCAAGGCCGCTATTTCGGCGTCCTGCCGAAAGGCGTCTTGCTGGAAAGCCCTTGCCACAGTTTTTACCTGCAGCTGGTGGAGCCGCCCGAAGGCGCCGCCGGCCTGCAATGGGATGAACAGCTGGTACGGGTCGGCCTGGGCGCGCCGGACGTGCTGGACGCGGTGCGGCAGCTCAAGCAGAGAGGCATCGTGTTCATCGACCGCGAGCCGGCGCAGGCGAGCGAAAAGGGCGCATTGACGCAGCTCTATAAAAGCGGGATCAGTTTTGAACTGGTAGTCAGCCGCCAAGATGCCAGCCGCCAGGAGCCGCAGCATGCTTGAGATTTCCGGCAGCACCCGGATTTTTCCGGTAATCGGCTGGCCGGTCGAGCAGGTCAAGGCGCCGGCCCTGTTCAACGCCTATTTCAAGCGGCACGGCATCGATGCCCGCGTGATTCCGCTCAAGATCGCGCCGTCAGGCTATCTCGCCGCGGTGCGCATGCTGATGGCGGCAGAGAATGTGGGCGGCATCCTGGTGTCGATCCCGCATAAGCCGATGAGCGTTGCCGCGGTAGACCGGCCGACGCCGCGCGCGGTGCTGGCCGGCGCTTGCAACGCCATCTATAGAAGCCAGGATGGACAGACCCTGGTCGGCGACCTGATCGACGGCGAAGGTTTCATCCGCGCTTTCGACCGCACTTGCGCCGGTGCGCCGTTCGACTGGCCGCGTGCCAGGGCGCTGGTGGTCGGCAGCGGCGGCGTCGGCTGCGCGGTGGCGGCGGCGCTGGCGGCGCGCGGGATCGGCCATGTCGCCATTTATGACACGCGGCGCGAGCAGGCCGAAGCGTTGCAGCGGCGCCTGCAGGACATGTTTGCAGAGACGGAAGTGGTGATCGGCACGCCGTCTGCCGCCGGCTACCAGCTGGTGGTCAATTCGACGCCGCTTGGCATGAGCCCGGACGATCCGTTGCCGCTCGACCTGGAAGGGATTGCACCGTCCTGCATCGTCGCCGATTGCGGCATGAAGATAGAAATGACCCGGCTGCTGGCAGAGGCGCAACGGCGCGGCTGCCGCATCCAGAAAGGGCGCGAGATGATGATAGAGCAGGCGCCTCTATACCTGGAGCTGTTCGGCTGGCCGGGCGTGTCCTCGGATGCGTTCCGGGTCTTGGAGGCGATATGAACCTGAGCAATTTCGGCATGGACAGCATCACCCTGGCCGGGCCGCTGGAATCGAAACTGAGCGCCTCCAAGGCGGCGGGATTTTCGCAGATCATGCTGTGGGCCAAGGACCTGGCCGGCCATCCCGGCGGCCTGGAGCAGGCGGTACGCCTGGTCAAGGCGAGCGGGATCCGCGTCACGGGAATCCAGGTCATGCGCGATTTTGAAGGTTTGTCAGGCGCCTTGCATGAATACAAGCTGGACATCGCCAAGAACATGCTGCAAGTGTGCCAGGCAGTCGGCGCGCCGCTGCTGATGGTGTGTTCCAGCACTTCCAGCCACGCCAGCGGCGAACTGCCGTTGATCGCGCGCCACTTGGCCAAGCTGGCGACGCTGGCGGTGCCGCTCGGCGTGCGGGTCGGTTACGAAGCGCTGTCCTGGGGCCGCCATGTCAACCAGTATGCGCAGTCGTGGGAAGCGGTGGAACTGGCCGACCACGCCAACCTGGGCGTGGTGCTCGACTCCTTCCACATGCTCGCCAACCAGGCCGACCTCGACGGACTGCAAGATATTCCGAGCGACAAGATCGCGCTGGTGCAGCTGTCCGATTTCATGTGGCGCGACATCCGCAGTGCGGAAGAACGGCTGGAAACGGCGCGGCACCTGCGGGTGTTTCCGGGCGAAGGGGCGCATTCGAAAGAGTTGTCCGATCTGTTGCGGCGGCTGGACCGGGGCGGTTATCGGGGCGACTACAGTTTCGAAGTGTTCAATGACGATTACCTGCAGCTTTCGCCCGACATCGTAGCCCGCCGCGCCCATCGCGCCGCCAAGTGGGTGACCGACCAGGTCTTGCGGCGCAGCCTGCAGGTGCGCCAGCCGACAGCGGGACACCCGACCATGGCTTAACCGCCGGCCCAACATAAAACAAACGCTGCAAACAATAAAAACAACGCAGCTTCAGCAAGGAGACAGCATGACCCGACACCCAACATCCGTCCCGGCGCCGAACGGCCCGCACCCGTATCCGCCGGATAGCCGCCCACCCGCGGCATACGGCGCGTACTTCCGCATTTCGCTTGCCTTGGATGCCGCCGCTGCGCGCCGGCATCCATGCTATAGCGAATAGTTGTCCCGAAGGCCGTCAGGCCAGCAGTTCCATGCAATAAATCATAAAAACAAACCAAACGGAGATGTCATGAAGAAGAAATTCGTCGCTGCCTGCAGCCTCGCCGGCTGCGCGGCGCTGGCGCAGGCAGAACCCAGCGTCACCCTGTATGGCGACCTGGACCAGTACCTCGGCTACATCCACAGCAGCAGCGGCAACAGCGTCACCGGCCTCAACGACGGCGCCATCTTGCGCAGCCGGCTCGGCTTGCGCGGCATGGAAGAACTGGGCGGAGGCTACCAGACCAGGTTCACGCTGGAGCAGGGACTGAACGCCAACACCGGCGGCGCGGCGGATTCCAGCCGGCTGTTCGACCGCCAGGCATGGATCGGCATGAATACGCCGGCGGGCGAGTTCCGCATCGGGCGCCAGAACAGCATCGTATTCTTCATCGGCGGCGCCATCGACTATACCGAGCGCACTACCTACGGCTCGGTCATCAACACCTTTGGCGTGCCGTCGCGCTACGACAACGACCTCTCGTACAAATCGCCGCGCATGGCCGGTTTCCAGTTCGATGCGCATTACGCGCTGACTGAAACCGCAGGCGAAAGCCTGGGAGCACGCGGCGTGTACCAGCTCGGGCTTGACTACAGCATGGGGCCGTACCGCATCGGTTACGCCGGACTGTGGGCCAAGCCGGCGGCGCGCGCGCAGTTTTCGGAGAAAGTGGTTTACCACAACCTGTACGCCAATTACGACTACGGCAAGGGCAAGCTGTATCTCGCCTATGTACGCAGCAACAACGTCACAAGCAATGCCAATGGCAATACCGCCGCAGCCATCCTGAATAATGTCAGCATTCCAGGCAATGCCTTTGCCGGCGCCAATGCGGATGTGCAGCGCATGTATGACATTTACCAGGTTTCGGCGGACTATCGCCTCAGTCCCCAATGGCGGATCGGCGCCTTGTATGGCGTGATGCAGGATACTTCGCACCGGGATTCGGGCGCGCAGGGCGGCAACCTTGGGACTTACTACGATTTATCCAAAAGGACCACGCTGTATGGTTTCGCCAGCTACATGAAGAACGATGCGAATGCCGGCTTCCGTTTTAGCGGCTCAGCCGGTCCCACTGCCAACCTGGCCGGCGCCGACATCAACGGCAAGAACCTGGTCGGCTTGCAAGCCGGCATCCTGCACCGGTTTTAAACGCACCGTTTCACCATTATCATGGAGAGAATCCGTTCTCTCCGTGCAAAAAACACACCTATAGATCACCGAGGACGTCATGTCTACATCTACAGCAACGCAACAGATCACGGCGGCCGCCGCTGCCGCCGCAACACCGCAGCCGGCCGGCCGTTCGCCGCGCAAGGCGGCGCTGGCCAGCTGGATCGGCAGTGCGGTCGAATATTACGATTTTTTCATCTACGGCACTGCTGCGGCGCTGGTGTTCGGCAAGATTTTTTTCCCGTCGTTCGATCCGGTAGCCGGCACCGTGGCAGCGTTCGCCACCTTCGGCGTCGGTTATGTAACGCGGCCGATAGGGGCAGTGCTGCTGGGCCATATCGGCGACAGGTACGGGCGCAAGAAGGTGCTCACCTTCACCTTGCTGCTGATGGGGGTCTCCACCTTCATGGTCGGCCTGCTGCCGACCTACGCCCAGGTCGGCATCAGCGCGCCGGTCATGCTGGTGCTGCTGCGCATGCTGCAAGGCGTGTCGGCGGCAGGAGAGCAGGCCGGCGCCAATTCGATGACGCTGGAGCATGCGCCGCCGCACCGGCGCGCCTTTTTCACCAGCTTCACCTTGAGCGGAACCCAGGCCGGCCTGATCCTGGCGACCTTGGTGTTCCTGCCGATTTCGGCGCTGCCGGAAGAGCAGCTATTGTCCTGGGGCTGGCGCATTCCTTTTTTCCTGAGCGCGATCGTGGTGCTGGTGGGCATCTGGGTGCGCCGCACCTTGCCCGAGACGCCGGCCTTCGAACAGGAAAAGTCGCAGCAGCAAACCAGGTTGCCGCTGGCGGTGCTGCTGCGTGAGCACAAGAAGAGCCTGGCGCGGGTCATCTTCGCCGCCCAGATTTCGGTGGTGAGCACCATCTTCAGCGTGTTTACGCTGTCATATGCAGTCAATACCGTGCATATCGCGCGGGCTACCATGCTGACCGTGCTGATCCTGGCAAATGTCGTGGCGCTGGCTGCGATCCCGGCATTCGCGGCGCTGTCGGACCGCATCGGCCGCAAACCGGTATTCATCTTCGGCGCGCTGGGTTGCGCCTGCCTGATCTGGCCGTACTTGTGGTGCATCAGCCAGGCTGATATTCCGCTCATCTTCGTGTTCGGCCTGCTGCTGTCCGGCGTTGTGTATAGTGCGGCGAACGGCGTCTGGCCATCGTTGTACGGCGAAATGTTCGATACCCGGGTGCGCCTGTCCGGCATGGCGATCGGCACCCAGATCGGCTTTGCCCTGGGCGGTTTTGCTCCCACCATCAGCGCCGCGATCCTGAAACCGGGGGCGGACGGCTGGATGCCGGTTGCGGTATTCGTCAGCGCCACCGCGGTGATCGCTGCCATCGCCGCGGCCACCGCGCGCGAGACTTACCGCACGCCGATGCAAGAACTGGGCAAAGCGCAGGCGGCCTGAATCGATCCTACGGAGACAGCAATGAAGACAAAAACATCTGCAACCGAACATGTTGCGGCCAACCGCCGGGCCCGCAAGGCAGCGTTCGGCAGTTTCGTCGGCGCGGTGGTCGACTGGTATGATTTCCTCCTCTATGGAATCACCGCTGCGCTGGTATTCAACACCCAGTTCTTTCCGAATGTCAGCCCGACGGTAGGCACGCTGGCGGCCTTCGCCACCTTCGGCGTGGGTTTCCTGTTCCGGCCGCTGGGCGGCATCGTGTTCGGCCATTTCGGCGACCGGCTTGGCCGCAAGCGCATGCTGGTGATCACCGTCATGATGATGGGTGTTTCAACCGCGCTGATCGGATTGCTGCCGACCTTCGCCAGCATCGGCTGGTACGCGCCGCTGGCGCTGGTCCTGCTGCGCGCCTTGCAAGGTTTTGCGGTCGGCGGCGAATGGGGCGGGGCGGCGCTGATGGCTGTGGAAAGCGCGCCGGAGGGGAAAAAGGCTTTCTACAGCAGCGGCGTGCAGGTCGGCTACGGCGTCGGCCTGGTGCTGGCAACCGGCATCGTGTCGATTCTCACCCACACGCTGAGCAACGATGCTTTCATGTCGTGGGGCTGGCGGGTTCCTTTCCTGGTCAGCATCGTGCTGGTGCTGGTCGCGGCCTGGATACGCTCGACCATGGAAGAGTCCCGGGAATTTGTCGAAAAGGTCGGCCGCGAGCATAAAGAGAAGATCCCGCTGCTGGCGGCGCTGCGCAACCATCCCGAGAGTTTCCTGCTGATCATTGCGCTGCGCATGGCGGAGATGTTCACGATGTACATCGTCACTGCTTTTGCCTTGGCTTATTCAACTAAAAACCTTGGCATGTCGCGCGACTTGTTCCTGAACATCAGCCTGCTGGTAGGCGCGGTGAGCTGTGTGACGATTCCGGCTTTCGCGATGCTGGCCGACCGGGTAGGGCTGAAGCGTGTCTATGTCACCGGTGCGGTGGTCGGACTGCTGTCCGCGGTGCCGTTTTTCCTCGCCATGGAAGCCCGTTCGGTGGCCTGGATCGTGATCTTCTCGGTACTGCTGGCGAATATTGCGCACGACATGGTGGTCAGCGTGCAGCAGCCCCTGTTCACCCAGTTTTTCGGAGCGGAATACCGGTATAGCGGAGCCGGCGTCGGTTATCAGTTCGCCAGCGTGGTGTGCGGCGGGTTTACGCCGTTCATCGCCACCGCCTTGCTTGGCGTCGACGGCACGTGGCATGCCGTGGCAGCCTACCTGGCTGGCGGCTGCCTGCTATCGGTGATCGTTTCCGCGCGCATGAAAATGGACAAGGGCCGATCCGGACCGGCGGCCTTGCCGTCCGGTGCGCATGCCATCTTGAGTTCCACCCGGCGGATCTCGCCGACCAGGAACAGGTAGCAAAAGATCGCCGCTGGCGCGTTGGCCGCCAAGAACAGCAGGGCGGCGCTGAGCAGCGTATTTTAAGTTGGCTGGAAAGCAAGCGTCGCTGTCAGGCCGGGATGGTTGTCGCTTAATGTCAGGGTGCCGCCTTGCAGCTTGGCGACGGCAGCCACCAAGCTCAATCCCAGGCCTGCGCCCGGTGTGCCGCGGCTGGCGTCGCTGCGGTAGAAGCGCTCCAGCACCTTGGGTTTTTCTTCATCGGAAATGCCGGGACCGTCGTCCGATACGGCGATCAGGATGCCGCCGTCCGGGGCCCGGCCGGTTGCGACGGTTATTTTGCCGTTGCGCTGCGCATACTTGAGCGCATTGTCGACAAGGTTGGCAATCGCCTGCGCAATCAGCAGCGGGTCGCCGGCCAGCACCAGCGGCCCGGACGACGCAAAGGACAGCGTGCGTCCATGGAGTTCCGCCAGCGGCTGGTAGAACTCGGCCACTTCGCTTGCCACGCTGGCGACATCCACTTCGACGAAGCCGGAATGGCGCGCGCCGCTATCGATTTCCGCCAGCCGCAGCAAAGCGTTGAAGATATCGATGACACGGTCGACGTCGGCGATGGCGCCGTCGATCTCATCGAAGGTCTGTGCCGGAGCGGGCCGGGTCAGCGCCAGTTCTTCCAGGCGCGAACGCAGTTCCGCCAATGGCGTGCGCAGGTCATGCGCAATCGCATTCGAGACGTTGCGGACGCCGCCGATCAATTGCTCGATCTGGTCCAGCATGCGGTTTTCCGTCTCGACCAGGGTGTTGAGTTCGTTTTCGCCGCCATAGGCCGGCAGCCGGTGTGAAAAATTTCCTTGCATGATGGCTGCGGCCGCCTGGTTGATGTCGCCCACCTTGGCCAATAGCGTACGGCGCACCAGCAAGCCGCCCGCCACGCCAAGCAGGAGCACGATGCCGGTTGCGCATATCAGGCCGTACAGGAAAAGGTTTTCCAGCTTGCGATATTTTGCGACGTCGTTGGCCACCAGCAGGTGGTAGCCGCCCGGCAGCGTCTTGTGCAGCAGCACCACGCGCGTCGGCTGGCCGTCGACGTCGATCGACAGCGTGTACTTGCCGGAGCCGGCCGGGACTTCGCGCGGCCACGCCGGCAAGTTGCCGGCCAGCCTGGCCAGCGAAGCGTCGGCAAACAGCACCAGGTCTTCGGCGCCGGCGGCTTGCGTGCCGACCTGGACCTCGATCGCAGATGTCAGGGCGGCCACGCCTTGCCGGTTGAAGACATTGACCAGCCTGCGCGCATCGGCTTGCAGGATCCTGACCCGGCCTTCTTCTATCGTTTCGCGCCAGGTATACCAGAGCGGCGTAGCGAACAGCGCCAGCACCACCAGGCTCACCGCGACAAAGCTGAGCGCAGCCGAACGCGCCGAAAAGTGCAAGGAGTTAATCATCGGCAGTCAGCATGTAGCCGGCGTTGCGGACCGTCCGCAGCAGCTGCCGCTCCATGCCGGCGTCGATTTTCTGGCGCAGCTTGCTGACGTGGACGTCGACCACGTTGGTCTGCGGATCGAAATGATAGTCCCATATGTTTTCCAGCAGCATCGTGCGCGTCACTACCTGGTTGGCATGGCGCATCAGGTATTCGAGCAGCTTGAATTCGCGCGGCTGCAGCGCCACCGGCTTGCCTGCGCGCGTCACCTTGTGCGACAGCAGGTCCATGTGCAGGTCGCCGACGGCCAGGGTGGTCTCGGAGCGCGCGTCCTGCGAGCGGCGCAGCAGGGCGTCCAGGCGCGCCAGCAGCTCGCCGAAGGCGAACGGCTTGACCAGGTAGTCGTCGCCGCCGCTCTTCAAGCCCTTGATCCGGTCGTCGACGCCGGACAAGGCGCTCAGGATCAGGATAGGAGTCTTGTTGCCGGTCTTGCGCAAGGTTTCGACGATGGCGAGGCCGTCTATGCCGCCCGGCAGCATGCGGTCCATGATGATGGCGTCATAAGGTTCGCTGGCGGCGAGGAACATGCCGTCGCGGCCATTGTCGGCATGGTCGGCGGTGTGTCCGGATTCGCTCAATCCCTTCTTCAGGAACAGGGCGACGCGCTCGTTGTCTTCGACAATCAAAAGTTTCATGGCATATCCGGCTTAACAGTCTGAAAAAATGCTTGAACAGCATGGTGGAATACTAATGCCGGAACAGCGCCAGCACAATCATCCCGCTTGGGCGATCGGGCTGGCGGCCGGCCGGGCCACATCGCCGCTGTGCTGCAGCCAGCCGCCGCCGAGCGCGCGGTACAGGTCAACCAGGCTGGTCAGGCGGTTCAGGCGCGCCGTGATCAGGGCCTGCTGCGCCGCATAGAGGTCGGTTTGCGCGGTCAGTACGTCGAGGTAGCTGTTGCTGCCGTTGGCGTACAGCATGCTGGCCAGCTCAAAGCGGCGTTGCTGGGCGTCGGCATAACGTTGCTGCGCCGCCAGCTGGTCGTCGTAAGTGCCGCGCGCCGCCAGTCCGTCGGATACCTCGCGAAAAGCAAGCTGGACGGTTTTTTCATATTGCGCGATGCCGATATCTTTCTGGATCAGCGCCACATCGAGGTTGGCCTGGTTGGCGCCGGCGTTGAAAATCGGCAGGGTCAGCGACGGGATGAAAGACCAGGCGCTGGATCCTGCGGCAAACAGGCCGCCCAGGGTCGCGCTGGCCGAGCCGAGCGAACCGGTCAATGAGATGCGCGGGAAAAACGCAGCGCGGGCAGCGCCGATGTCGGCGTTCTCCGAACGCAGCACGGCTTCGGCTTGCAGGATGTCCGGACGCCGCTGCAGCAGGTCCGACGGCAGGCCGGCAGGGATGTCGGCCAGGACCGGCTGCCGGCCCAGCTTGACCGCCGGCGGCAGGTCGCGCGGCAGCGGCTGTCCGACCAGCAGCACCAGGGCGTTTTCGGCTTGCGCACGCAAGCGGACCCGGGCTGAATAATTGACCTGGGCCTGTTCGACAGCGGTTTGCGACAGGCGCAAATCCAGCTCTGATGCGGTGCCGGTATCAAACTGCAGTTTGACGATCTTGTATGCCGCCTGGGCGGTCTGTAGCGTACCCTTGGTCAGCGCCAGCTGCTCGTCGTAGGCCAGCGTGGCCAGATACTGGTCAGCGGTTTGCGACACCAGCAGGATCTCCGCCGCCTGGCGGGCATGGGCGCTGGCCAGGTATTGTTCCAGCGCGGCGTCCGACAGGCTGCGCAAGCGGCCGAAGAAATCGATTTCCCATGCGGCGGACAGGCCTGCCGAATAATCATGGGAGACGGCGGCATTGTGGCTCGATGCGATGCTGGCAGGCGTGCGCGAATCCGAGAGGCCCGCATTGCCGTTGACCTGCGGGAACAGCGACGCACGCTCGATCCGGTACTGGGCCTGGACTTTTTCAACGTTCAGCACGGCGACGCGCAGGTCGCGGTTGTTTTGCAACGCCAGTTCGACCAGCCGCTGCAGGCGCGGATCGGAGAGGAAATCGCGCCAGCCGATGTCGGCGGCCGGCAGGGCGGTGCCGCCAGCCTTGCCGGCTGGAGCCTGGTAAGCCGCGCCGGCCGGGTAGCCGGTGGCAACCGGCATGGCCGGCCGGTGGTACACCGGCTGCAGCGAACAGCCGGCGGCCAAGGCCAGCAGCATTGCACCGGCGGCGTATTTGAACGGTGCCATGTCAGTACTCCCCGGTTTGCGGTTCGGCCGGCAGCAACGGCGGTGCGGCTGCCGGTTTCTTGCGGCCAAGCTTGTTGGCGACCACGATGTAGAACATCGGAATCATGAAGGTGGCGACGAAGGTTGCAGCCAGGGTGCCGCCGATGACGCCGGTGCCGATGGCGTTCTGGCTGGCCGATCCGGCGCCGCTGGCCAGCGCCAGCGGCAGCACGCCCAGCACGAACGCCATGGAGGTCATGACGATCGGCCGCATCCGCATGTGTGCCGCTTCGATGGCCGCTTGCAGCGCGGTGCGGCCGTGGGCCTGCAATTCACGGGCAAATTCGACGATCAGGATCGCATTCTTGGCCGACAGGCCGATGGTGGTCAGCAAGCCGACCTGGAAGTACACGTCGTTTGACAAACCCATCAGCGAGGTGGCGCCAAGCGCGCCGAGAATGCCGAGCGGCACCACCATGATGACCGACAGCGGAATCGACCAGCTTTCATACAGCGCGGCCAGGCTGAGGAACACCACCAGGATCGACAAGCCGTACAGCAAGGGCGCCTGCGAACTGGACTGCGCTTGCTGCAGCGAGGTCCCGGTCCACTCGTAGCCGATGCCCGGCGGCAGCTGCTTGACCAGTTTTTCCATGGCGATCATGGCCTGCCCGGAGCTCTGGCCCGGCGCCGCCTGGCCCTGGATCTCCATGGCTTCGACGCCGTTATAGCGCTGCAGCTGCGGCGGGCCATAGGTCCATTCATAGCTGCCGAAGGCGGAGAACGGCACCATGGCGCCGCCGCCGCCGCGCACGAACAGGCGCTGCATGTCGTCGGGATTCATGCGGTAAGGAGCGTCGGCCTGCACGTATACTTTCTTGATGCGGTTATCGGTATCGAGGAAGTTGTTGACGTAGCGCGAGCCCCAGGCGATCGAAAAGGTCTGGTCGATGTCGGCCGCGCTGACGCCGAGGGCGGCGGCTTTCTCGCGATCGATATTGACCTTGAAGGTCGGGTTGTCCGCCTCTCCGGTGAAGCGCACTTGCGCCAGCGCCGGATCTTTCCTGGTCATCTCCAGCAGCTGGTCGCGCGCCTTGGCCAGGGCTTCGTGGCCGAGGCCGCCGCGGTCTTCCAGTTCGAAGTCGAAACCGGCGGCGCTGCCCAGGCCGCGGATCGGCGGCGGGCTGACGGCGAAGATATCGGCTTCCTTGCTGGCGGCAAAATGCTTGCCGATGCGGTCAGACAGCGCCTTGGCGCTCAGCTCGGGCCGGTTGCGCTGGCTCCAGTCCTTGAGGCGGACGAACAGCTGCCCCTGGTTCTGGCCGCGGCCGGCGTTGTTGTTGCCGTTGACGATGAAGGTGGCGTCGACCATCGCTGCTTCGCTTTTCAGGAGGTAGTCGCTGACTTCATCCAGCACCAGGCCGGTGCGCGCCTGCGTCGTGCCCGGAGCGGTCTGCACCTGGACGAAGATAAAACCCTGGTCTTCGTTCGGCAGGAACGAGGTCGGCAGGCGCACGAACATCACGCCGACGGCGACCAGCACCGCCGCGTAGATCAGCAGCCAGCGGCCGGAGCGGGCGGCAACGTGGCGCACGCCGTGCACATACTTGTCGCGGCCCTTGTCGAAGTTGCGGTTGAACCAGCCGAACAGGCCTTTTTTCTCGCCATGGCCTGCGCTGGGCGGTTTCAGCAGGGTGGCGCAGAGCGCCGGCGTGAGCGACAGCGCAACGAATACCGACAGCAGCATCGATGCCACGATGGTGAGCGAAAACTGACGGTAGATGCCGCCTACCGTGCCGCTGGAGAACGCCACCGGAACGAACACGGCGCACAGCACCAGGGCGACGCCGATCAAGGCGCTGCTGATTTGTCCCATGGCTTTGCGGGTAGCCTCAAGCGGCGGCAAGCCGTCTTCGTGCATCACGCGCTCGACGTTTTCCACCACCACGATGGCGTCGTCCACCAGCAAGCCGATCGCCAGCACCAGGCCGAACATCGACAAGGTATTGATTGTGAAGCCCAGCGCTGACATGACGCCGAAAGTGCCCAGCAGCACCACCGGCACCGTGATCGAAGGAATCAGCGTGGCGCGCAGGTTCTGCAGGAACAGGTACATCACCAGGAACACCAGCACGATGCCTTCCAGCAGCGTCTTCACGACTTCCTCGATCGATATCTTGACGAAAGGCGTGACGTCGTTCGGATAGACCACTTTCAGTCCGTGCGGAAAATACGGTTCCAGCTCCTTGATGCGGGCCCGTATCGCGGCCGCCGTGACCAGCGCGTTGCCGCCCGGCGCCAGCTGGATGCCCATGCCGGAAGCAGCCTGGCCGTTGTACTTGTTGTCGATATTGAAGCTTTCCGCTCCCAGGTTGATGCGTGCAACGTCGCGCAGGCGTACTTGCGATCCGTCCGGCAGCACCTTGAGCAGGATGGCGCCGAAATCCGCCGGCGTGCGCAGCAGCGTCGATTCGGTAATCGTCGCGCTCAGCTGCTGGTCCTTGACGGCCGGCGTGGCGCCGAGCTGGCCGCCGGATATCTGCACGTTCTGGGCCTGTAGTGCGGCGCTGACGTCGAGCGGCGTGAGCGCATAGCTGTTCAGCTTGGCCGGATCAATCCAGATCCGCATCGCATATTGGGTGCCGAACACGTTCATGTTGCCGACGCCGTTGATGCGGCTGATCGGATCCTGCACATTCGACACCACGTAGTTGGCGATGTCGAACTTGTTCATGCTGTTGTCCGCCGATACAAAGCCGATCACCATCAGGAAGGCGTTGGTCGACTTGGTGACCTTGACGCCGGACTGCTGCACCTGCGCCGGCAGCAGCGGCACCGCCAGCTGCAGCTTGTTTTGCACCTGCACCTGCGCGATGTCCGGATTGGTGCCGCTGGCGAACGTCAGCGAGGTGGTCGACTGGCCAGTGTCGTCGCTGGTCGACGACATGTAGAGCAGGTTGTCGATGCCGTTCATCTGCTGCTCGATCACCTGCACCACGGTGTTCTGCACGGTGGTCGCCGAAGCGCCAGGGTAGGTAGTGCTGATCTGGACCGTAGGCGGCGCTACCGGGGGAAACTGTTCTATGGGCAGCGAGAATATCGCTATTCCTCCGGCCAGCATGATCAGGATGGCGAGCACGATCGCAAAGATCGGCCGTTCTATGAAAAATTTTGCCATTGCCGGTTCTTCCTTATTTGCTTGCAACAATGGCTGGCGCGGGGCTGTGCGGTCCTGCCGGGGCGCCGGGCGCCGGGACAGGCGCCGGCGGCGGCTGGACCGGATTGGGCGCTTCCGATGCATCGACCAGCATCCCGGCCTGTACTTTCTGGCCGCCGCTGACAATCACCTTGTCGCCTTCATTCAGGCCGGCGGTAACCACCCAGCTGCCGCCGGCCATGTCCTGGGCCTGGAGCGTGCGCTGCACCACCTTGCGGTCAGGCCCGACCACGAATGCGGTGGCTTGTCCTTGCGGGTTATGGCTGACGCCGGAAACCGGCACCAGGAACGCCTGGTTGTTCACCCCTTGCTCGATGCGGGCATGGACAAACATGCCAGGCAGCAGGACATACTTGGGATTCGGGAAAATCGCGCGCACGGTAACCGAACCGGTGCTGGGATCGACCGTGACGCCGTTGAACTGCAGCGTGCCGGCCAGCGGATACTGGCTGCCGTCCTCCAGCGTCAGCGTTACCTTGGCCTGGCCGGCGCCGTTCAGCTTGACCTGCCCGCTGGCGACATCGCGCCGCAACTGCAAGCCGGCGATGCTGGGCTGGTTAAGGTCGACATAGATCGGATCGATCTGCTGCACCGTGGTCAGCAGCGTGGCTGCGCTGGCCTGCACGTACGCGCCTTGGGTTACCTGAGACACGCTGCTGCGCCCGGTAATCGGCGACGCCACGCTGGTATATCCCAGGTTGATGCCGGCGCTGGCTACCGCGGCCCTGGCGGCGGCGACATCGGCGGCGGCCTGGCCTTGCGCCGCAACCGCATTGTCGTAGGCTTGCTTGCTGACGGCGTTGCCGCCGATCAGAACCTTGTAGCGCTCAGCCTGCGAACTGGCTGCGGCCAGGTTCGCTTCGGCTTTTTGGCGGGCTGCCAGCACACTGTCCAAGGCGGCGCGGTACGGCGCCGGATCGATCTGGTACAGGGCCTGGTTCGCTTTGACGTCGGCGCCTTCCTGGAAACTGCGCTTTTGCACGATGCCGTCGACACGGGCGCGCACCTGCGCTACCAGGTAGGCAGAGGTGCGGCCGGGGAGTTCGGTGCTGACCGGCACGCTGGTGCGGCGGGCCGTGATGACGCTGACCTGCGGCGCCGCCGGTGCCGGCGCCGCCTGCTTGGCGGGACCGCAAGCGGCCAGCGACAGCAGGGCCAGCGAGGCTGCGAGGTTAGCGCCACATCGGTGTGTTTTATACGGATACATAGGTCCAACCCCATTTGTCGGTTGCCGAAACGGTTGGTTCGGCGCAATTCGCGTCAGTTTCGATGTCAGTTTCGATAACGCGCGCCACGATTGAATAAGAAAAACAGCCGGGGCTGGATGAGGAGCGGAGGGCAGGCTGTGTCTGGACTGCAGCGCTGCCTCTTATCCGCGATGAAATGCCGCGATCAGGGTGTTTTAGCCGTTGTAGAGCGGGTTGGGCGCGACATAGACTTTGACCATGTGGTCAAGCAAGCCCGAAGGCGCCACGCTGTTCAGGTTGAACGCCCTGGCCGAGCCGTCGAACGTCCAGCCGAACGTGCTGCCTCCGACGTTGAATTCAACCGCCTGGCCGCCTTGCACATTGATGTACTTGGTGTCGGGGGTAATCGTGATGGTGCGGCTGACGGCGGTTGCCGACGCGGTTTCGCCCAGCAGGCTGTGATTGTCGGCGGCCATGGAAGAAGCGGCCGAGAACGACAGTGCCAAGGCAACGAGGGCTGGAATGAGTAATTTCGAGTTCATGGTGTGCTCCAATAAAAAGAAGGAATGGTGTCGCCCGCAGTTTTGTGAAGAGCGGCAACGACACTTTGCACGACCAGGGGTTAAGCCCGGATTGGCGGTTCATTAACGATATTTAATGTTGGAGGATGCAACACGGCAAGGCGCACTCTGTAGGGCGTAATAGCGGAGCGTATTACGCCGCATGTGATGTGCTCCTGAGGGCAGCGATGCCAAATGAAGCGGGGCAAATGGCAATCAGAGAATGCTGCATGACACCGGTCAAACATACGGCGTAATACGCTTCGCTATTACGCCCTACCTGGCACGTCTTGCCGCGTTGATTTATTCGGTGTCGCGGCGCAATTCAAAGAATCCGCGCGCCATGGATTGGCCGTTCACCAGAATTTCTACCTCGTGCCGTCCCGGATAATGGATGCGGGTAGTGAAATCGCGGATGCTCTGGCTGCGCTCGATGGATACCCGCTGGGCGCCTGCCAGCGTCAGCTCCTTGAGCTTGAACACCTTGGCCGTGGTGGCCCCCGATTTTTTCACGTAGTGCATCTTGTAATCGATCACCAGGCGCTGGCTCTGCGCTGACCTGGATACCAGGTCGAACGACAGGGTCACGCGTTCGCCCAACGCCAGCTGGCGCGGCGTCACCGTGAATTTGCTGATGTTTACTTCGGGCGCGCCGCCGGCGCCGATCACCGCCAGTGCGCGCGGGTTGCCGGCCTTGATCAGCGAGCGCAGCGCGTGCCTGGCGATCCAGGCCGTCTGCGGGTTGTCGAGCGGCCAGGCCGCGAGCCGGTCCAGCACCCATTCCGGATGGGATTTAGTGATGTCGTTGAGGTGGTTGGCCACCGATTTGCGGACATACAGGCTGGGGTCGGCGCGCAAATTCTCGAGGATCGGCGCCGCCAGGGACGGATCGGCGAGGATGGCGTCGAGCCGGAACGACCAGGGCAGGCGCGGGCGGCAGCCTTCGCTGGCAAGCCGGCGCACGGCGTCGCTATCGTCGCGCGACCAGGATTCCATGATGGCCAGCGCCCGCGCGGTGTCGAGGCGCAGGAATTCGCGCACGGCAAATTCGGACGAACCGAAACCGGTGAAATACTTCAGCGCATCCATCGACCAGTCGAAGTCGTGCTGCCCGTGCTGGCCGACATAGTCGGGCAAGACCAGGGTCGCGAAACCATGGTCGATGCGCGGCGCCAGCGCGCGCAGGATTTTCACCGCCTGGCGATAATTCTCGGGCAAGGTGGCATGCAATGCTTCCGTCATGCGGCGCAGGCGCTGCATCAGGCTCAGCTGGTCGAGCCCGGCGAACGCCAGCTTGAGGAAACGCTTGGCGTCGAATGCAGGATAGATTGCAGCCACTTCAAGCGCCACGCTGCGGAAGCGGGCCTTGTCGAAGATCTCTTTCAGGGCGGCGTTCTCGGTAGTCGTCATTCATGTCTTTCTTGCCGGATGCGGGCATGTAAAACATGAAGCTTAACGGTTTCTGCTGCCAGTTTCCGTCAGGAGCGCAAGCGGGCCGCCGCCGCGGTGGCGGGAGAATTGCCGTCTGTCATCACATGGTCATCGAAACAATCGATAATCGAAGGTCTTTACACTCAAGCCCACACCGCCATGCACCTCAAAGACAGCCGTTCCGCCTCCCGTTCGATCCTGATCCTGACCCAGCTCGCGGCCGCCGCCGCGCTGACCGCCTGCGGTGGCGGCGACAGCGGCAACCCTGGCGCCGCCAAGTTCCAGACCCTGGACGGCGCAATGCCGCTGGTGATCGGTCATCGCGGGTTGCCGGGGCTGTATCCGGAAGAAACGCAGCCGTCTTATGAAGCCGCAGCCGACGTCGGCGCCGATTCGCTGGAAGAAGACCTGCACCTGACCAAGGATTGCGTGCTGGTGGCCCGCCACAATCCGTGGCTGAGCGACAACACCAACATTGCCACGGTAGCCCAGACCAACGCCACGGTGGCGGCGCGCAAGCGCACGGTGCCGGGCGTGCTGGTGAACGTCAGCTATTCGCTCGCCACCTACGGCGGCCCGGCGCAGTACCTGAGCGACCTGACCGATCCCAGCGATCCGAAATCGGTGCTGAAATCGCTGGTGGTGGACGGCGAGGACCATACCGGCGACTGGTCGATTACCGACTTCACCGTGGCCGAGCTGAAACAATGGATAGGCGGCACCACCTACGACGCTCGCGACCTGCGGCCGACGGCGCTGAACGGTAAATATCCGATCCTGACGATGCAGGAAATCATCGACATCGCCAAAGCCAAGGGCGCCGCCAGCGGCCGCACGATTACGGTCTACCCGGAATCGAAGAATCCGTACTGGAACAACGCGCAAGCCATCGCCAACGGCTGCGGCAGCGGCAAGCACCCGTTCGAAGACGCGATCATCAAGCTCATCAAGGACAACAACCTGAACAGCAAAACGGCGCCGATCTATGTGCAGAGCTTTGATCCGGCCAGCCTGAAGTACATGCGTTCGGCCGGCCTGAATACGAAAATGGTACAGCTGGTCGACGGCAACGACGTCAACTACAAGACCGGCGAGATGATTTACCAGACCAACGATGTCTACAACTTCGTGGATGGCCGTCCGTACAGCTGGACGCTGGCCGGCGACGGCCGTTATTTCGGCGCCATGCTGACCCCGGCAGGGCTGGCCGAAGTCAAGACCTATGCCGATGGCATCGGCCCATGGAAGCCGCAGGTGATGGCGCATACCATCGTGCCGTTCAAGGCGACCAATGCCGACGGCACGCCGTATACCGGCTCACTGGTCGACGTCAACACGATCACGCCGACCAGCCTCATCGCCGATGCGCACAAGGCTGGCCTGTTCGTGCATTCCTATACTTTCCGCAACGAGCAAAAGTACCTGGCCGGCATCTACAAGGGTGATCCGAGCGCGGAATTCCTGACTTACTTCCGGGCCGGCATCGACGGTGTGTTCACCGATTTCGCCAACACCGGGGTAGCCGCGCGCGCTTCCTTCATCAAGGAAAGCCAGCAGTAATCAGGCCCAGGCGGCGGACAGCAGCATCACCGCCGCCACCTCCAGCACATCGCCGACGCCATGCGCGATCATCGGCGCCAGCAGGCTGCGCGAGCGTTCCATCAGCCAGACATAGGTCAGGCCGAAGAGGAAGGCGTAGAGCTGCTGGGCCACCGCCTGGTATAGCGGGTCGTTGAAAAAACTGCCGTAATGGGCGGCGCCGAACAGCAGGCCGACGATCACGCCCGACACCGGGATCTCGAACTGCGCCAGGCGCACCCGTCCAGGCACCAGCACCGTCAGCATGCCGACCAGCACGCCGCGGAAAATGATTTCTTCGTTGGGGCCGGCGGCGAACATCACTGCCAGCCAGCCGGGAATGCCGAGCGCGGTCATCTCGTAGCCGCCCTGCGGTGCGGTGCGGCTGAGCAGCTGCGGCCAATAGTCCGCCACCAGCATCAGCAGCGCCATGCCGGCGCCGATCAGCACGGCCAGGCCGGCGTAGCTGCGCCGCGGCGGCCAGCGCAGGTACGGATCGGCCTGCGGCAGGCAGCGCCGCATGATCGCGACGGCCATCAGTCCGACTGCAACCTGGAACAGCTCGGCCAGGCCGACGAAGGCCCAGACCTGATGGTGGAACCAGCCAGGCTCATGCTTGAACAGCCAGCGTGCGGCTTCGCGCGCCGGCCAAAGCATGAGCTGCATCAGGATCGCGGCAAGCACGATCGGCCACAGGCGGAACTTGAATCCGGTAATTTGAAACAGCGGGCGTCGGGGCGCCAGGGCGGTGGTATCGGTCATGGATTGACGATGTCAGGGAACGGCACAGGCTTGCGCATGGATATGGCGGGTTCCTGGCGCAAGGATGCAACTGGGCGTTTGCTGGAAACTGGGCATGCTGAGAAAGGGGCGGGTGGTTATGCGTTGCATATTGCAGCATATCGTTACCTGAAGGCAAGGTGCCTCTGGTCCCGACGGCAGGCGGCCGGCAATTATGTATTGCAAAGCCAAAATTTAACCATTATGATTGCCTCAAGCGAATTGGTCCAACCAATGGACCTATAGACCGATTGCCATCAATCGGCAGGCAAGTTCCGCACAATAAACAATACGGAGACAGTGTTCATGAGGCTTCAAGGAAAACGCATCCTGGTGACGGCGGCAGGCCAGGGCATAGGACGCGCCAGCGCCCTGATGTTTGCGCGCGAAGGTGCGCAGGTGCTGGCGACCGACATCAACCAGGACGCACTGGACCAGACCGCCGCGCTGGCCCGCGCCGCCGGCGCCGAGCTCGGCACCCGCCATCTCGACGTCACCGACGCCAAGGCCGTGGCTGCATTGGCGCAGGCAGATTCACCTTTCAACGTGCTGTTCAATTGCGCCGGTTTTGTCCACCACGGCAGCATCCTCGATTGCAGCGAACAGGATTGGCAGTTTTCCTGGGACCTCAACGTTTCGTCCATGTACCGCCTGATCCGCGCGCTGCTGCCGGGCATGCTGGCGCAGGGCGGCGGCTCCATCATCAACATGGCGTCAGCCGCGTCCAGCGTCAAAGGCGTGCCCAACCGCTTCGTCTACGGCGCCACCAAGGCAGCAGTAATCGGCCTGACCAAGGCGGTGGCGGCGGATTTTGTCGCCAAGGGCATCCGTTGCAACGCGATCTGTCCCGGCACCGTGGAATCGCCTTCCCTTGAGGCCAGGATCAAGGAACAGGCGCGCCAGCAAGGCGTGCCGATTGCAGAAATCGAGGCTGCGTTTGTCGCCCGCCAGCCGATGGGACGGGTGGGCAAGGCCGAAGAAATCGCCGCGCTGGCCCTGTACCTGGCTTCCGACGAATCTTCCTTCACCACCGGCGCCATCCATCTGATCGATGGCGGCTGGTCCAACTAATCAATCCCTGTTGCATGACATCACGATGAAAGCGAAACCATGAAGTTGTTGAGATACGGCCAGAAAGGCCAGGAAAAACCCGGCGTGCTGGATGCGCAGGGGCGCGTGCGCGACTTGTCTGGCGTGGTGGCGGATATCGCCGGCCGCTTCCTGACACCGCCGGAGCTGGATAAATTGCGGGCGCTGGACCTGGACAGCCTGCCGCTGGTGGCCGGCGCGCCGCAGCAGGATTTGCGGCTCGGACCTTGCGTCGGCGTCGTCGGCAAGTTCATCTGCATCGGCTTGAATTATTCCGACCACGCCGCCGAATCCGGCATGGACGTGCCGGCGGAGCCGGTGGTGTTCAATAAATGGACCAGCGCGATCTGCGGCCCGGACGACGACGTCGAAATCCCGCGCGGTTCCCTGAAGACCGACTGGGAAGTGGAACTGGGCGTGGTGATCGGCCAGGGCGGCCGCTACATCACTGAAGCCGACGCCCTTAAGCACGTCGCCGGTTATTGCGTGATCAACGATGTCTCCGAGCGCCAATACCAGCTCGAACTGGGCGGCACCTGGGACAAGGGCAAGGGCTGCGACACCTTCGGCCCGCTCGGCCCGTGGCTGGTGACCGCCGACGAAGTGGCCGACCCGCACGCCCTCGGCCTGTGGCTGGAAGTGGACGGCCATCGCTACCAGAACGGCAATACCTCGACCATGGTGTTCCAGGTGCCGGCGCTGGTGAGCTACCTGAGCCGCTTCATGAGCCTGCAGCCAGGCGACGTGATTTCCACCGGCACGCCGCCCGGCGTCGGCCTCGGGCAAAAACCGCCGCGCTACCTGCGCGCCGGCCAGGTGATGCGGCTCGGCATCGACGGCCTGGGAGAGCAGCGCCAACGCACCATCTCACTTTGAACCAGAGAGAACCACGATGACGACAATTCGATCAATACGCGTACTGGACGTGCGGTTCCCGACCTCGCAAATGCTGGACGGCTCGGATGCGATGAACCCGGACCCCGATTATTCCGCCGCCTACGTCGTTCTGGAAACCGACCAGCCCGGGCTGGAAGGCCACGGCCTGACTTTCACCATCGGCCGCGGCAATGAAATTTGCTGTGCGGCGATCAAGGCCATGGAACACCTGGTGGTCGGCCTCAAGCTGGACTGGATCAGCGCTGACATGGGGCGCTTCTGGCGCCACATCACCTCCGACAGCCAGCTGCGCTGGATCGGCCCCGACAAGGGCGCCATCCACCTGGCTACCGGCGCCGTGGTCAATGCCGTCTGGGACTTGTGGGCCAAGGCGGAAGGCAAGCCGCTGTGGCAGCTGGTGACCGACATGTCGCCCGAGGAACTGGTGCGCGCCATCGATTTCCGCTACCTGACCGACTGCATCACGCCGGAGGAAGCGCTGGCCCTGCTGCGCGCGCAGGAACCGGGCAAGGCTGAACGCATCCGCTTGCTGCAGCAGGACGGCTATCCGTGCTACACCACTTCCGCCGGCTGGCTGGGTTATGAGGACGCCAAGCTGCGCCGGCTGTGCCAGGAAGCCATCGACAACGGCTTCAACCATGTCAAGCTCAAGGTCGGGCGCGACCTGGAAGACGATATCCGCCGCGTCACCATCGCCCGCGAGGTGATCGGCCAGGACCGCCAGCTGATGATAGACGCCAACCAGGTATGGGAAGTCGACCAGGCTATCGACTGGGTCAACCAGCTGGCGTTTGCCCGGCCCTGGTTCATCGAAGAGCCGACCAGCCCGGACGACGTCGAAGGCCACCGCAAAATCCGCGAAGGCATAGGCGCGGTCAAGGTCGCCACCGGCGAAATGTGCCAGAACCGCATCATCTTCAAGCAGTTCATCATGCGCGGCGCGATCGACGTGGTGCAGATCGATTCTTGCCGCCTTGGCGGCGTCAATGAAATACTGGCGGTGCTGCTGATGGCGGCCAAATACAAGCTGCCGGTGTGCCCGCATGCGGGCGGCGTCGGCCTGTGCGAATATGTGCAGCACCTGTCGATGATCGACTATGTCTGCATTTCGGGCAGCAAGGCAGGGCGCGTCACCGAATATGTCGACCATCTGCACGAACACTTCGTCGATCCCTGCGTGATCCGCAATGCGTCCTACATGCCGCCGACGGCGCCGGGTTTTTCGATTACGATGAAGCCTGAATCGCTGCAGCAATACCAGTTCCGCGGCTAGCAAAGCGCATACTGTAAATAAAACAAATAAGAATGGAGACGGCAAAGTGGATCTACATCTGGCTGGAAAGGTAGTGATCGTGACCGGCGGCGGCGCCGGGATAGGCGCTGCGATCTCGCTGCAGCTGGCGGCGGAAGGCGCGATTCCGGTAATCCTTGGCAAAAGCCAGCCGGCGCCCGAATTCAAGACTGCGTTGCTGGCTTTGCAAGACAAGGCCCGCATCATCCAGCTCGACCTGATGGATGAGGACAAGTGCCGGCAAGCCGTGGCCGAGACCGTCGAAGAATTCGGCCAGCTGGACGGCCTGGTAAACAACGCCGGCATCAACGACAACATCGGCCTCGACGCCGGGCGGGCCGCTTTTGTGCTCTCGCTTGAAAAGAACCTGATCCACTATTACACGATGGCGCACTTCTGCGTGCCGCACTTGAAAGCCAGCCGCGGCGCCATCGTGAACATTTCTTCAAAAACCGCCGTCACTGGCCAGGGCAACACCAGCGGCTATTGCGCCGCCAAAGGTGGCCAGCTGGCGCTGACGCGCGAATGGGCCGCCGCGCTGGCGAACGATGGGGTACGGGTCAACGCCGTGATCCCGGCCGAAGTGATGACGCCGCTGTACCGCAACTGGATCGCCAGTTTCGACAATCCGGAGCAGAAACTGGCCGCGATCACCAGCAAGATACCGCTCGGAAAACGGCTCACCACGGCCGAAGAGATTGCAGACACCGCGGTATTCCTGTTGTCGCAGCGCGCCGCGCATACGACCGGGCAATGGGTCTACGTGGACGGCGGCTATAGCCATCTCGACCGCGCCTTGACCTGAATGCATCATGAGGGCAGATATGCAGCAACCAGAAATTCCTACGCCTGACTGCCTTATTTCGCTGGAAAACGTGACCAAGCGTTTTCCCGGCGTGCTGGCGCTCGACAATTGCCGCTTCGACCTGATGCGCGGCGAGGTCCATGCGCTGATGGGGGAAAACGGCGCCGGCAAATCGACGCTGATGAAGGTGCTGGCGGGTGTGTATCCCAAGGACAGCGGCGAAATCCGCGTCGAGGGGCTGCCGGTCGAGATTCCTACGCCGCGCGCCGCGCAAGCGCTGGGCATCGGCATCATTCACCAGGAACTCAACCTGATGAACCACCTGAGCGCGGCGCAAAACATTTTCATCGGCCGCGAGCCGCGCGGACGCTACGGCCTGTTCCTTGACGAAGAGGCATTGAACCGGCAGACCAAGGCGATTTTTGAACGCATGCGGCTGGACCTCGATCCAGGCACGCTGGTGAGCGAACTGACGGTGGCCAAGCAGCAGATGGTGGAAATCGCCAAGGCGCTGTCCTTCGATTCGCGCGTGCTGATCATGGATGAGCCTACGGCGGCGCTCAACAATGCGGAAATCGAAGACCTGTTCCGCATCATCCGCCAGCTGCAGTCGCATGGCGTCGGCATCATCTACATCTCGCACAAGATGGACGAACTGCGGCAGATTTCCAACCGCGTCACCGTCATGCGCGACGGCAAATACATCGCCACCGTGCCCACCGCCACCACTTCCATGGAAACCATCATCGGCATGATGGTGGGACGCCAGCTTGACAACATTGGCCAGGCCATTCCCGACACCTCCGGTAACGACGTCGTGCTGGAAGTCAAGGGACTGCAGCGCGGCGTGTTCATCAAGGATGTGAGTTTCAGCCTGCGCAAAGGCGAAATCCTCGGTTTCGCCGGCCTGATGGGCGCCGGCCGCACCGAAGTCGCGCGCGCCATTTTCGGCGCCGACCGCCTCGACGCCGGGGAAATCCGGGTGCACGGCGCCACGGTGACCATCAAGTCGCCCCGGGATGCGGTGGCGCACGGCATAGGCTACCTGTCGGAAGACCGCAAGCACTTCGGGCTGGCGACCGGGCTGGACGTCAAGACCAACGTCGCCATGTCCAGCATGAACCGGTTCCTGACCCAGGGCTTGTTCCTGGACCAGGCCGCGATCCGCGACACCGCCCAGGATTTCGTGCGGCAGCTCAGCATCAAGACGCCGTCGGTGGACCAGCCGGTGCGGCTGCTGTCCGGCGGCAACCAGCAAAAGATCGTGATCGCCAAATGGCTGCTGCGCGATTGCGACATCCTGTTTTTCGACGAACCGACGCGCGGCATCGATATCGGCGCCAAGAGCGAAATCTACAAGCTGCTCACGACGCTGGCGGCGGCAGGAAAGGCGATTGTCATGATCTCGTCGGAACTGCCGGAAGTGCTGCGCATGAGCCACCGCATCCTGGTCATGTGCGAGGGCCGGGTGACCGGCGAACTCTCGGCCGGCGAAGCCTCGCAGGAAAAGATCATGCAGCTGGCTACCTTGCGCGAACCCGCGGCAGCCTGAATCCAGGTAACGCCTGCCGAATAACTTACATCGAATGAAGACCACCATGGCAAATACCCAGAACCCGCTGTCGCCGACAAAGCCGCCCTTGGCCGGGCAAGGGCCGCTCGCGGCGCTCAAGGCAAAGATATTCCATCCTTCGACGCGGCAGAAACTGCTGGCCTTCGCCAGCCTGCTGGCGCTGCTGGTGTTTTTCAGTTTTGCGTCGCCGAACTTCCTGGAAATCGATAACCTGGTGAGCATCCTGCAGTCGACTGCCGTCAACGGCGTGCTGGCGATTGCCTGCACCTTTGTCATCATCACTGCCGGCATCGACCTGTCGGTCGGCACCCTGATGACTTTTTGCGCCGTCATGGCCGGCGTGTTCCTGACATACTGGGGCATGCCGCTCTACGTCGGTATCGTTGCCGCGATCGTGTTCGGCGCCTTGTGCGGCTGGATTTCCGGCGTGCTGGTGGCCAAGCTGAAGATTCCACCCTTCATCGCCACGCTGGGCATGATGATGCTGCTCAAGGGCTTGTCGCTGGTGATCTCCGGCACCAAGCCGATCTATTTCAACGATACGGAGGGATTTTCGGCGATCTCGCAGGATTCCCTGATTGGGAGCCTGATTCCCGCCTTGCCGATCCCGAATGCGGTGCTGATCCTGTTCCTGGTGGCTATCGCCGCCGGCATCGTGCTCAACAAGACCATATTCGGCCGCTATACCTTTGCGCTGGGCAGCAATGAAGAAGCGCTGCGGCTGTCGGGCGTCAACGTCGATTTCTGGAAAGTGGCGGTGTATACCGTCGGCGGCGCCATCTGCGGCATCGCCGGGCTGCTGATTGCGTCGCGCCTGAACTCGGCGCAGCCGGCGCTGGGGCAGGGTTATGAGCTGGACGCGATTGCCGCGGTGGTGATCGGCGGCACTTCGCTTTCGGGCGGCACCGGCACCATCCTCGGCACCATCATCGGCGCTTTCATCATGAGCGTGCTGATCAACGGCTTGCGCATGATGTCGGTGGCGCAGGAATGGCAGACCGTGGTGACCGGCGTCATCATCATCCTGGCGGTCTACATGGATATCCTGCGCCGCCGGCGCCAGTGAAAGGAAGAGCAGGTTTTGCAGGCGATGTTACGGGTTGCTGCAGCGGGCCCACCGTTTTATAACCACAAGAGGAGACTTGAAATGATAAAGAGAAGAGCAGTGAACATTGCCGTCGGCCTGGCGCTTGCGCTGGGATTCAGCGCCGCGGCGGTAGCCGAGGATACCTATATTCCCCTGATCTCGAAAGGCTTCCAGCACCAGTTCTGGCAAGCGGTGAAGGCCGGTTCGGAGCAGGCGGCCAAGGACTACAATGTCAAGGTGTCGTTCGAAGGGCCGGAAACCGAAGCCATGGTCGACAAGCAGATCGACATGCTGTCGGCGGCGCTGGGCAAGAAGCCCAAGGCTATCGGCTTCGCCGCGTTGGACAGCAAGGCTGCCTTGCCGTTGCTGAAGAAAGCCCAGGCCGCGCATATCCCTATCGTTGCGTTCGACTCGGGCGTGGACAGCGATATTCCGGTGACTACCGCGACCACCGACAACAAGGCGGCAGCGGCGCTGGCGGCCGACAAGATGGCCGAGCTGGTCGGCAAGGAAGGCGAAGTTGCGGTAGTCGCGCATGACCAGACCAGCCGTACCGGCATCGACCGCCGCGACGGTTTTGTGGAACGCATGAAAGCTTATCCCAAGATCAAGATCGTCAGCATCCAGTACGGCGGCGGCGACCAGCTGAAATCGACCGAGATCACCAAGTCCATCCTGCAAGCCTATCCACGCCTCAAGGGCGCGTTCGGCACCAATGAAGGTTCTGCGATCGGCGTGCTGAACGGCGCCAAGGAAATGAAGCGCAAGCTGGTGATCGTCGGCTACGACTCCGGCAAGCAGCAGAAAGACGCTATCAAGGACGGCAGCATGGCCGGCGCCATCACTCAGAACCCGGTCGGTATCGGCTACAAGACGGTAGAAGCCGCGGTCAAGGCGCTCAAGGGAGAAAAACTGCCCAAGGTGATCGACACCGGTTTCTACTGGTACGACAAGAGCAACATCAACGATCCGAAGATTGCTGCCGTGCTGTACGACTGACCTGGCTTGAGTCCGGCCCGATAGCGCGACAAGCCCTGTCGGGCCGGCACTCAGTGTAACGCCCTACGCCTTTCGCGTTGCAGCCGGCGTCATGCCGGGTTTTTTTGTTTCCTCTGCGCATGTTTCTCGCAGTAATTTAAGAATTACCTTAATTAAAGATTAGGCATTGCCTTAATTAAGGCTTTTCCTACATTCAATGACGAGTCGGTTCCGCATAGTTGCGAGTTGCTTATTCCAGGCATCACTTTCAACTGTAAAGAACCATGAAAACACTGACGTTACCGCCGAAATTCCGAAAGCACACCCTTGCCCTCGCCATCAGCAGCCTGCTGTCCATGGCATTGGCGTCCGCCCATGCCGCCAATCCGCCGCTGCAGGCCGGTCCCGGCGTGGATCTTATTGCATCGGGTGATTACGAGTCGAACACCGGTTTCGCGCTGCGCGCCTTCGGCGGCGGCTCCATCGCCACCAGCGGTCTGGTCAATGTGCTTAATACCAACACTGTCAATGGCGTAGGCCTGTCCATCATCGGAGCCGGCAGCCTGATCGATTTTCAGGGCGGCACCATCAATGCCAAAGTCGGGGTGCAGGCGGACAGTGGAGCGCGCGTCAACATCAGCAACACCACTATTACTGCGAGCGATACGGGTATTCTCTTAGGCCTCCCGGATTTTGGCCCCTCGCAGGTGTACGTGACGAACAGCCAGATCAACGCGTCGGCAACGGCGGGCGTCGTTCCTGAGCTGGGAGTTATTGTCGGCATCGGCAGCTATTTCGGCCGCGCCTATGGCAGTCGCGTTGAGATCACCGACAGCGCCATCCAGGCCTCCGGCGGGGCAGGTATTCCCGCCGTCGGTATACACGGGTACGGTATCAACATCGTCATGAACGGCGGCAGCATCGTGGCGAGCAACAACGGCGCAGGCGTGATGGTGTCAGACGGTTATACCGAGTTGAATAATGTCGATATCTCGGCCGATGCAGGTGGCGTCGCTATCTCAGGTGGCAATGTTGGCACTCCCACGGATACCGTGATTAATGGCAGTCGGATCATCAGCAATGGCGGCTCTGGTTTGAGTATCTCCTCGTTGGGTGTTGAGTCCGTCCGAACAGTGGTGAATGACACGCAGATTGTCAGCACCGGTCCGAACGGCATTGGTGTCGTGGTCGGTGGTGCAAAGAACACATTGCAGCTGTCCAACAGTACGATTTCCACGGCTGGCACGGGAAGTTCTGGTATTCAAGTGGGTGGTGGAGCAGTAGGGACGGCGCAGGTAACACTATCCAACACGGATATCGTGACAACGGGCGATCAGGCCGATGGCGTGCGCGCCAGCCAGGGAACCATCTTGCAGACGAGTGGCGGTAGCATTCAGACTTACGGCGCCAACGCCAACGGAGTCTATCTCAATGCAAGTTACACTGGCGTCGGTGTATCGGCCAGCATGAATGGCACCGCGATTGCCACGCACGGCACCGGTGCGAGCGGTCTGTTTGTTTCGCAGTCCGATATGCTCTTCGCCAACGCCAGCATCACGACCGGTGGCGATGACGCACCGGCGGTCTGGGCCGCTTCTGGAAATACCACGATCTTGCTCGGTCAGGACGATGTGATCAGCACGCAGGGTGTCAACAGCGATGGCCTGCGGTCAGGTAATCCGCTGACGGGCGAGGCCGGTACACTGACGCTGCAAGGCGGTACGGTGCGGGTCAGCGGCGATGCAGCGTCGGGCGTGCAGGTCCATGCAGGCGCCAGCGCCACCTTGCTCGATACCAGCGTCCAATCTAGCGGCGCGAACGGCAGCGCGTTATCGATGGTTGGCGGAAATGGCGCTGCGGCTACGGCACAGATCAGCAACAGTACGTTGCATAGCACACAGGGCGCAGCGATCCAGGTCGGCGGCGCCAACGGCGGGCAGGTCGCCATCGATCTGCTCAACGGTACGCAGGTCAGCAGCGGCATCGGTGTGTTTCTCAATGCCGCCGCTGGCACCCAGACTACATTCAGCATGAATAACCAGGTGAAGGCCAGTGGCGACATCATCGCCAACGGCAACGCCATCGTCGATGTATCGTTGGAGGATCAATCGCTGTGGAGCGGCATGACCAGCACTGTGCGTAACATGTCAGTGGACAGCCGCAGTGAATGGCAGATGACTGACAGTTCGGTGGTGCAGAATCTGAATCTGAGCAATGCCGGCCTGATCTCATTTATTGCGCCGGTGGCGGGCAGCTACCATACGCTGACTGTGCAAGGCGACATCACTGGCCAGAACGGCGTAGTGGCTTTGAACACCGTGCTCAACGAAGGCGGCGCGCTGGCTAACCAGCACACTGATCGCCTGCTGGTTGAAGGCAACGCCACCGGCACCACCCTGATCGAAGTCAAGCCGACCGGCAGCGGGGCGCCGACCGATCTGCGTCAAAACGGGCAAGTAAATGCCGATGAGGGTATCTCCATTGTGCAGGTGGGCGGGGATTCTCACGCCGGTGCATTCGCGCTCAAGGGCGGTTATGTGGCTGCCGGCCCGTGGCAGTACACCTTGCATGCCTTCGGCCCGGGCGAGGCAGATCCGTCGCAAAGCTTGCTGCCGGGCGGTAAGCTGAACTGGGATTACCGCTTGGGAAATACCTTTGTCTGCGAAGGCGGATGTGAGCCCGACGAACCCGAAAAGCCCGAAGAACCCGGAAAGCCCGGGGAACCGGAAGAATCGGAGCTGCCACATCCCGGC
>NZ_JBANDC010000016.1:0-127833 GCF_038896935.1 Collimonas rhizosphaerae | reverse complement strand
CCTGTTATCGGTTATCTGCCTCCGCAATACCTCTTGCATTGCTTTAGCTTGATGCCATCTTAGCCAGCTCATAGACAAGACGGCATTGACCCCAGTCAAGTTTCCTTCCTTTTGTTTCTCCAGGCGCAGCTATCCCGCGCGAAGCAAGAAGGTGGATGTGAAACAGGGTGGATGTGAAACAGGATGGATTTGACAACAATCGGATCTTGTCGATTTGACGTATAAGACTTTTCAGTCCTTGGCGCGGCCATGGCGGCCGGCGCCGAGCGCGAACCTGGCGGCTCCCGCTTCGCCTTCGGCGAATACCACCGGCACGCCTTGCACGCCCTCGCGGCGCAGCGCCTCGGCCAGCGGCAGGTCCCATTGTTCATAGGCGGAACGGCGGTCGGCCAGCATGCATTGCTGCGGAAAGCCGGCGATCTCGCGCGCCAGCTCTTGCGCCGCCGCCAGCGCCGCGCCGGGCGGCGTGACGCGATTGACCAGGCCCATGGCCAGGGCTTCGGCCGCCGTCACCGGACGGCCGGTGAGGATCAGGTCCAGCGCGCGGCCCATGCCGACCAGGCGCGGCAGGCGCACCGTGCCGCCGTCGATCAGGGGTACGCCCCAGCGCCGGCAAAACACGCCGAGTACGGCGTCTTCGTCGGCCACCCGCAGGTCGGCCAGCAGCGCCAGCTCCAGCCCGCCGGCTACGGCGCAGCCGTTGATGGCGGCGATCAGGGGTTTCGATAAGGCCATGCGGCTCGGCCCCATCGGGCCGCTGCCGCCGCCATCGGCGCGCAGTTCGTTGCGCAAGGCAGGATCGCCGATAGCGCTGAGGTCGGCGCCGGCGCAGAAATGGCCGCCGGCGCCGGCCAGCACCGCGACCTTCAGCGCCGGCTCGGCTTCAAACCGTTCCAGCGCCAGGCGCAACGCCTCGGCCATCGGGCGGTCGACGGCATTGCGTTTTTCCGGCCGCGCCATGGTGATGGTGCAGATGGCGCCGTCGGCGTCGAACGAAACGGTATGCATGGCCTTGCCTTTCTGCCTGGCAGGTTGGGCGCAACGCGCCCAACTTACATGGTTTCAATTGCCCGCATCTCGCGCGCCGCCACCGACAGCATCGCCAGGTCGACATTGCCGCCCATCTGGAAATCGGTGAGCAGGCGGCGATAACGTTCCAGCGGCGTACGGCTGGCGGCTTGCCACACTTCGATCATGTCCTGCGACTGTTCCAGCGACGGCGACAGCTGGATCACCTTGGCCGTCAAGGCGCGCTGCAAACCTGTCAAGTCGCTCTGCAAGGCGGTGCGCGCCAGGGTCTGCCAGTGCGAATCGACCGGCAGCGCGCCGGCACGTTCGCGCATCCAGCCGAAGTTGAGATTGACGTCCAGTGCGAAATAGACTGCCGCCACCAGTTCCAGGCTGCGTCCTGTGGAGGCCGCCACTTCGGCGATGTCCAGCACCGCGCCGATCAGCTCGGCGCTGGCGACCCGCCGCGCCAGCTGCTCAGAGACGCCGGCCTGTATCAAGGCATCGCGTTTTGCCTTGAGCGCTTCGGCGTCGCTGGCCGCCAGAAGCGAAACCAGTTGCGGCCCCAGCTGGTCGGCGGCCTGGCGGAAACGGGCCACCGTGGCTTCGATCGACGCTTCCTGCGCGTGGCGATGCAAGAACCAGAAGCTGGCATGTTCGATCAGTCCGCCGACGTCGACAAACATCTGCGCCTGCAAGGCATCCGGCACCAGGTTGTCGAGAGCGTCGATGTCGCGCCAGATTTCCTCGAAACCGAACACCTCGCGCGCGATGACGCTGGCGCGCAGCACGTCGACCGGGCTGGCGCCGCTTTCATCGGCCAGCTGGTGGACAAAGGTGGCGCCGACCCGGTTGGCCAGCGTGTTCACCAGGTAGGTCGAGATGATCTCGCGCGCCAGCGGATGGCGCTGCATGGCCTCCGGATAGCGTTCGCGCAGCGGCTGCGGGAAATAGGCAGCCAGCGAACCGGCGATGAACGGGTCTGCCGGCAAATCCGAGGCCAGCAGTTCTTCATACAGCCACATCTTGTCGTACGCCATCAGCACCGCACGTTCCGGCGTGGTCAGTCCCTGCTTGGCGGTCTTACGCTCCGCGCACTCTTCTTCCGACGGCAGGAATTCGACTGCGCGGTCGAGCCGGCCGGCGCGTTCCAGGAAGCGGATCAGGCGCGACTCCGGCTCCAGCAGGCTGGCGGCGCGGCGGCCCGCCACCGATAGGGACTGGGTCTGGTAGTAGTTGTCGGTCAACACCTGCAGGCCGACTTCTTCAGTCATTTCCGCCAGCAGCTTGTTACGCTGTTTCTCGGTCATCTCGCCTTCGCTGACGATCAGGCCGAGCATGATCTTGATATTCACCTCGTGGTCGGAGCAGTCGACACCGGCGGAATTATCGATGGCGTCAGTGCAGATGCGGCCGCCCTTCTGGGCAAACTCGATGCGTCCGAACTGGGTGCAGCCAAGGTTGCCGCCCTCTGCCACCACCTTGCAGTTGAGCTCGGCGCCGTTGACGCGGATCGCATCGTTGCTGCGGTCGCCGACCTGGGCGTGGCTTTCGCGGGCCGCCTTGATGTAGGTGCCGATGCCGCCGTTGTAGAGCAGGTCCACCGGCGCCAGCAGGATGGCGCGTATCAGTTCGGTCGGCGCCAGTTCGCTGGCGGTCACGCCCAGCGCCGCCTGTATTTGCGGCGTCAACGGAATGGTCTTCAGGCTGCGGGCATAGACGCCGCCGCCGCTAGAGATCAGGCTGGTGTCGTAATCGGCCCAGCTGGAGCGCGGCAAGGCGAACAGGCGCTCGCGCTCGGCAAAGCTGGCCGCAGGGTCGGGATCCGGGTCGAGGAAAATGTGGCGATGGTCGAAGCCGGCCAGGAGCTTGATATGGCGCGACAGCAGCATGCCGTTGCCGAACACGTCGCCGGACATGTCGCCGATGCCGACCACCGCGAAATCCTGTTCCTGGGTATTGACGCCGATTTCGCGGAAGTGGCGCTTGACCGCTTCCCAGGCGCCGCGCGCGGTGATGCCCATTTTCTTGTGGTCGTAGCCGACCGAGCCGCCGGAGGCGAAAGCGTCGCCCAGCCAGAAGCCGTATTCGGCGGACACCGCATTGGCGTAATCGGAGAAGCTGGCGGTGCCCTTGTCGGCCGCCACCACCAGGTAAGGATCGTCGGGATCGTAGCGCACCACGTCTTGCGGCGGCACCACTTTGCCGTCGACCAGGTTATCGGTCAGGTCAAGCAGCCCGCGCAGGAAGTTCTGGTAGCAGGCCACTCCCTCGCGCAGGTAGGCATCGCGGTCGCTGGCCGGCGGCGCGCTCTTGAGCACAAAACCGCCCTTGGATCCGACCGGCACGATCACTGCATTCTTGACCATCTGCGCCTTCACCAGGCCCAGCACTTCGGTACGGAAATCTTCACGCCGGTCAGACCAGCGCAAGCCGCCGCGCGCTACTTTTCCGCCGCGCAGATGGACGCCTTCGAAGCGCGGCGAATAGACCCAGATCTCGAACATCGGCTTGGGCGCCGGCAGCCCCGGCACCTTGGCTGGATCGAACTTGAACGACAGGTAAGGCTTGGGCTGGCCGTCGGCGCCGTGCTGGAAATAATTGGTGCGCAAGGTAGCGCTGATCACCCCCAGGAACTGGCGCAGGATGCGGTCCTCGTCGAGATTCGGCACCTGGTCCATCGCCTCTTCGGTCTTCTGCAGCAAGGACTTGGCCTTGGCTTCAGCGCCGGCCGCCTGGGCCGGATCAAAGCGCACCAGGAACAGTTCCACCAGCTTGCGCGCAATCGCCGGGTTGGCAGTCAGGGCCTGTTCGATATAGGCGTTGCTGAAAGTGGAGCCGACTTGCCGCAGGTAACGCGCATAAGCGCGCAGGATGGTGACTTCGCGCCAGTTGAGCTGGGCCAGCAGCACCAGCCGGTTGAGATCGTCGTTGTCCGCTTCGCCGCTCCAGACACGGCCGAATGCATCTTCGAACACGCCCTTGATGTGTTCGATCTCGACTTCGCTGTCGTCCGCGGTCTGCATGCCGAAATCGTGTATCCAGGCCGGTTCGCCATCCTGCAGTTCGATGCGGTAGGGCCGCTCCTCGTTGACCTTGACGCCCATGTGCTCCAGCATCGGCAGGCTCTGCGACAGCGCCATCGGCTTGCCGGCGCGGTAGATTTTCAGGCGCAGCGACGCCGGCGCCGCTTCGATCGGACGATACAGGCTCATGGCCAGCCCGGTATCCTGCTGCGCGGCTTCCAGCAAGGCGATGTCGTGCACCGCGGCGCGCGCCGAGTAGTCTTCGCGGAAACCGGCCGGGAACGACATTGCATACCGGCGCAGCAGCCGTGTGCCCTGCTCTTCGCCGCGCTGTTCCAGCAGGGCTTCGGTGAGGTCGTCCTGCCAGCGCCGCGTGGCTTGCACGATGCGCGCTTCCAGCTGTTCGACATTGATGTCGGCGACGCTGCCCGGCTCGGTGCGCACCGTGAACTGGATGCGCGCCAGCACCGATTCCGACAGCAGGGGCGTGAATTCGACGCCGGTGCCGTTGAAGGCATCCAGCAGCAAGTCCTGGATCCGTTCGCGCAGCTCGGTGTTGAAACGGTCGCGCGGCACGAACACCAGGCAGGAAACATAACGGCCGAAAGCGTCGCGCCTTACGAACAGGCGGGTGCGCTGGCGCTCTTCCAGGCGCAGGATGCCGCTGGCGGTATCGAACAGTTCGTCTTCATCGACCTGGAACAGTTCGTCGCGCGGGTACTGCTCGAGGATGGTGGTCATGGTCTTGGCCAGGTGCCCGCGCGGGACAAAACCGGCGCGCTCCAGCACTTTCGCCACCTTGCGCCGCACCAGCGGGATCTCGCTGGTCGGCACCATGTAGGCAGTCGAGGTATACAGGCCGACAATGCGGCGCTCGCCGACTACCTTGCCGCCGGCGCCGTAGCGCTTGACGCCGACATAGTCGAGATAACCGGCGCGGTGCACGGTAGCGCGCGAATTGGCCTTGGTGATGAAAATCGGCGATTGCGCATCGATGATGCCTTGCGCGCTGACCGGCAGCCTGGTCATGTCGGCGCTGTCGGCGGCGCGCAGGGAATCGCGCAGGATGCCGAGGCCGGAACCGGCCATGCCTTGCAGGTAGTTTTCGCCGTCGCTGACCACCAGTTCGTAGTCGTGATAACCGAGAAACGTGAAATGGTCGTCTATCATCCACTCCAGGAAAGCGCGCGCCTCGGCAATTTCACCCTGCTGCGCGGCATCGCCGTTGTCCTGCTGCTTGAGGTCGTCGATCGCGGCGCTGGCTGCCGTCATCATCTGGCGCCAGTCTTCCACCGCGGCGCGCACGTCGCCCAGCACCTTGAGCACGCCGGCCAGGATTTCTTCCATCCTGGCAGCCTCGGTGCAGCGGTCGACTTCTATATGGATGGTCGACTCCAGTTTTGCCTTGTCGCTGTCCTTGCCGCCATTCTCGCTGGCGCGCTGGATTTTCTCGACCTGGCCGGCGGCGTCGCGCCAGACCCTGAACACCGGGTGGATCACCGCATGCAGGGTCAGGCCCAGGCGGTTGATCTCGGTGCTGACCGAATCGACCAGGAACGGCATGTCGTCGTTGACGATCTCGATCACGCTATGGCCGGACTGCCAGCCATGCTCGTCCACCCGCGGATTGTAGATGCGCACCCGCGGCGCGCCGCTGACGAAATGCCGCGCAAACTGCCAGTGGGCGACGGCGGCGCCGTACAGGTCGGCGATGTCGCGGCTCAAGACCAGTTCTTCCCCCACTTGGGCGTAATACTCGAGCAGGAACGGCTGCATGGTGGCGAACACTTCCTGCGGCAGGCGATCGCGTGCGAACTCGACCATTTCTGCCAATTTCTGCTGTTTTCTTTCTATGGCGGTGCTGGGCATGGTTTTCTTTCGAACAGTGGTTAACTTCGAGTCATATCCTGCTTAGATTCTACCTATCGCAGGCGCAAAACCACAGGCTTTTTAAAAAAACAACCCTGGCAGCGCACCATGTCTCGGCGACCCTGTCATTCTGCGGTAAAACGCGCGTGCTAGTTTCCATGGCTTGAGAAACCCTACGGCATAAGGAAGCAGCAATGATGCAAAGATTTCACAATCCGGTCGCAATCCACTTCGGCGCGGGCAGCCTGCAGCACCTGCCGCAGGTCATGGGACCGGGCCAGGCAGCCCTGGTGACATTCCCGGAAGCGCGAGCGCTTGGCCTGGTAGCCGAAGTGGAGCAGTTGCTGGGAGACCGGCTTTCTTATGTCATCGACAACGTGCAGCCCAATCCCGACGTCGCAGAACTGGGCGCGATGTACGAACAGTTCTGGCGGCACGGGCAGGCATGCGAGACCATCGTGGCGCTGGGCGGCGGCAGCGTGATCGATACCGCCAAGGCATTGCTGGTCGGCACCGCCAGCGGCAGTTTCCAGGAGTTGCTGGCACTGCTGGCTGACGCCGGGCCGTTTGCACCGCCCATGGCCAAGAAACTGGTCGCCATACCGACCACCGCCGGCACCGGCAGCGAAGTCACGCCATGGGCCACCATCTGGGACGCCGGCCAGCAGAAGAAATATTCACTGCACCTGGATTGCACCTGGCCCAAGGCGGCCATCGTCGATCCCGCCCTGATGCTGTCCCTGCCCGGGAAAACCACGGTTTCCACCGGGCTGGACGCCCTGTCGCACGCCCTGGAGTCGATCTGGAACGTTAACGCCAATCCGATCTCGGACACCTACGCCGTGTCAGCCATCCATGACATCCTGGCCTGCCTGCCGGCGCTGGCCGCGGATCTCGGCAACCTCAGCCTGCGTTCGGCCATGGCGCTGGCGGCGCTGAAAGCCGGCCTGGCGTTTTCCAACACCAAGACCGCGCTGGCCCATTCCATTTCCTACGAGATGACGCTGCGCCATGGCCTGCCGCACGGCATCGCCTGCTCATTCACGCTGCCGATGGTGCTGCGCATGGCCTGGGGCGCCGACCCTTCGCGCGACGCTGTGCTGCAACGAGTGTTTGGCGCCGGGCCCGAAGCGGCGGAACGGCAGTTGCGCCAATTCCTGCTGCAGCTGGAGGTTGGCAGCCGTTTTTCCGACTATGGCGTGACGACGGAAGAAGCACAGCAGATGGTGCGCCGCGCCATGGACGGTGCGCGCGGGAAAAACTTCATCGGCAAAGACGACACGCTTGTTTTTGCCTGAAACCGGCGTCCCTGATTCTCCTCAAAACGTAATCCCTGGCATGCCGGTTTAGCAACAGCGACCGGCCTGGAAAATCTCCCCCTTTCGCCGCCCCGGCAAAGCCAGGCCCTCAGCCTGGCGCTGTTTTCCACCCTTCCCCGTTTTTCCGGCCGGGCGCTGCTCCAACGCATCTCTCCATATTCCTTTGACAAGCCGCCCCTCCTAAAAATACCAAAAGAATAAGAAATCATCATTAAATTCATGAAAAATCTATTTAATTAAAATGTTTACGTTGATTAAATCGTTTTTAATGATTACCATAATTCCTGAAGGTAACTTGCTGCATTGCAGTAGTCGTAAAAACCGCTTTGGATGATGCTGGGTTCAAGGCTTGAAAGCGAGTACGGACCTTCATTCGCTTTTTTGATAGTCCAATAAGATAAATCTCATGTCACACTCAACACACTTGACCTTCCTCCAGTATGTTTTGGGACAGGAGCTCCCAAGGCGGATTGCCGATACGGCGATCCTGGCGATCGCCGCCAATGCCGTCGCCTATTTCGTTTTCCACACAAACCTCTCCGAAGCGGCGCCAGTCCACATGGTGCTGCTGTATTTCTGCTGCGTGCTGGCATTCATGCTGTTCGCCAAGCTCGATCTCTACACCGCCTGGCCGGAACGACCGGCGTCGGCCACGTTCGTACGGCTGGCGGCGTCCTGGGCGCTGGTGCTGATCCTCGGCATTTTCATGAGCCGCATGGTGCCCGGCATCGGCCGCATCTCGCATCACTGGCTGCTGTACTGGTACCTGACCAGCATGGTCCTGCTGCTGCTGTACCGCTTCGCTTCCTTCGTCGCGCTGACGCGCATGCGCAAGCAAGGCTTCAACTTCAAGCGCGTGATCATCGTCGGCTATGGCGAAACCGGGCAGGAAATGCACCGGCGCGCCCTGCAGCAGCCGTGGATCGGTTACGAGGTCAACGCCGTGGTCGGCAGCGCCGAACAGACCGAAAACCTGCAGGACGCCAATATCGCGCGCATCAACAAGCTGGAAGACATCCATGCTTACGTCAGCGCCAACCAGATCGATGAAATCTGGATCACCTTGCCGATGAGCGCAGCGGCGCAGCTGCGGCCCCTGCAGATCCACCTGCGCAATACGCTGGTCGACATCCGCTGGGTGCCGGATACGATGGCGATCCAGATGATCAGCCGCCGCATGACCAATTTCCTCGGCACGCCGACCGTGGAGCTGAACCGCCCGGCTCCCAGCGGTGCGCGCGGCATCTGCAAGCACCTGCTGGACAAGCTTTTTGCATTGGTAGCGCTAACTGCCCTGACCCCGCTGTTCGTGGCGATCGGCGTCGCCATCAAGATCTCGTCGCCGGGACCGGTATTTTTCAAGCAGGTGCGGCTGGGCCTGAACGGCAAGAAATTCATGATCTACAAATTCCGTTCGATGAAGCTGCACCAGGAGCACAACAAGGTCACCCAGGCCACGCAAGGCGATCCGCGCATCACCCGGATCGGCCAGTTCCTGCGCCGCACCAGCCTGGACGAGCTGCCGCAGTTCATCAATGTGCTGCTGGGCGACATGTCGGTCATCGGTCCGCGCCCGCATGCCTTGCAGCACAACCAGATGTATGAAGAACTGCTCGACCTGTACATGGTGCGCCATCGCGTCAAGCCCGGCATCACCGGCTGGGCCCAGATCCATGGCCACCGCGGCGAAACCGACACCTTGGAAAAAATGGAAAAGCGCGTCCAGTTCGACCTGCATTACATACAGAACTGGTCGTTCCTGATGGATTTCCGGATCCTGCTGTGGACCGCGTTCAAGGGCTGGAGCGGCAAGACTGCCTATTGATCAATAGCTTGCCTGGCGCCGCCCGCGGCGCTTTTTTTTACAAATCTATCTTCAAGAGTCATCAGCATGCATAAAAAAATCACCAAAGCCGTATTTCCTGTCGCCGGCCTCGGCACCCGCTTCCTGCCCGCCACCAAGGCCAGCCCCAAGGAAATGCTGCCAGTGGTAGACAAGCCCTTGATCCAGTATGCGGTGGAAGAAGCCGCCGCCGCCGGCATCACCGAAATGATTTTTGTCACCGGCCGCAACAAGCGCGCCATCGAAGACCATTTCGACAAAGCCTACGAGCTGGAAGCCGAACTGCTGGCCAAGAACAAGCAGGCGCTGCTGGAAGTGCTGCGCCAAATCAAGCCCAAGAATGTCGAATGTTTTTATGTGCGGCAGGCGGAAGCGCTGGGCCTGGGCCATGCCGTGATGTGCGCCGAGCGGCTGGTGCACGGCGAACCGTTTGCAGTGATCCTGGCAGACGACCTGCTGGATGGGACTACGCCGGTCATGCGGCAGATGACCGACCTGTATGCGGACTATGGCAGCAGCATCATCGGCGTTGAATCGATCGCCCCGGTGCAGAGCCGTTCCTACGGTGTGGTGGCCGGCACGCCAGCCGGCGACCGCCTGCACAAGCTGCACGGCATCGTTGAAAAACCGGCGCCGGAAGATGCGCCGTCCAACCTGGGCGTGGTCGGACGCTACATCCTGAACGCATCGATTTTCGATCACCTGCACACGCTCCAGCCAGGCTCGGGCGGCGAACTGCAGCTGACCGACGCCATTGCGTCGCTGCTGGGTCAAGAGGCGGTGATGGCCTACCAGTTCGAAGGCACGCGCTATGACTGCGGCAGCAAGCTCGGCTACCTGCAAGCCTCGGTAAAATTCGCGCTGAAGCACCCTGAAGTCAAAAAGGAATTCCGCGAATTCCTCAACAACTTCGTCGCCGACAAGATCTAGGACCGGCCGGCCCTAGTCGTATAGCGTAACCGCCATTGGCGACGGGCCGGCGTTGAGGTCAACGCTGGCGGCGCCTTCCAGGCAGGGCTTGTCGCCCTGCTGCGGATAAAACTCGCTGATCACGCAGCGCTGTCCCTTGTTCCGCGGGATCGAAAAACCGCCGCCAGGACGCGCCGCAGAACTCCATACGACGTGGACACTGCGTTTTGCCGAAGCCCCTGGCTGGCTATTCAACACCAGCTGATAAGCCTCACCCACTTTCTCGCTGCCGGCCAGCTGGGTATCTTTCAGCTTGCCCAGCAAATGCTTGAGCGCGGGCAAAGCCAGCTTGACCTGGCCGCTGCTGTCGGTCAGTCCGTAGTTTTGTTCGCGCGCAGCCCGGTCCGGCCCGGTATCTTGCCACTGGTAGATATTCACCAGCGGAATGCCGGCGAATACCGTGGACAGGTATTCCCTGAGCACCAGTTGCGCCTGGCCGCCCTGGTCCCGGGCCGCGGTAAAGTTGGAATAACCCCATTCGGATGCAATCATCGGCAGTTCGCCCTTGCCGTACTTGTGCAGCAGCTCGCGGCTCTTGGACGCATCGTCGGCCAGCGTCTCCGGAATTTTCCGGTACGGGTGCACCGAAACGCCGCTCAGGCAATTTTGCAGTGAGATGGCCAGCAGCTTGTCATCGGGAATTTTGGGCTGCAGGTTGGGCAGCTTGGCGAAGCCGAAGCCAAAGATGTTTTTCCTGGCGCCGCCCTTTTGCTGTTCCAGCGCCGCGCAGATTTTCTGGATTGCCGGCACCAGGCCGGTTTGCAGCATGCCCGGCTTCAGGAAAGTCGGATTGTCCGGTTCGTTCCATAATTCCCACAGGATGTTGGGATCCGCGTACTGGTTCAAGGTGGTCAGCGCGAATCTGGAGAAATTATCGGCCGCATCCAGCGGCGTCATGGTCGTCGACATCATCCGCTTCGGCTGCATCCAGACCGTGGCGCCGCCGAACAGGGTGATGATCGGTTTCAGCTGGGCCTTGCGCAAGCGCTCCAGCAGTTCCGAAAAATCCTGCGGCTTGTCGCTGACCGGCGGACGGGTGCCGAATCTGACGTACTCGAAGCCGGCGTCCTTGATGGCCGCCAGCTGCTGGTTGGTTATTTGCGATGGATTGATCTGGACGCTGATAGCCGCCGGATAGGCGGAGTGGATGCCGTATTTTTCCCACGCAGACGCATGAGAAGCCGCCAATACGCCGCACACAGGAATAAGCCATGCTGCAGGTAGTTTCATCTTTCGCTCCGGTCGAATAGGATCCTGTTGGACGGTAAAGGCGTTAATTGGTTTACCGCAGGCGAGAAAATAGTTTCTGGTAGCTGGCGATGAACTGGCCTGGAGAAAAACGCGTCAGGTAAGAGGCGCGCGCTGCTTCTGCGTAGTCACCCAGGCTGGCGCGGTTCAGGTTTTCCAGCTTCTCGGCCAGGTCGCCCGCGGTGCAGTTGAAAATCAGGCCGTTGACCGCGTGCTCGACGATATCGGGCAAGGCGCCGCGGTTGCTGGCCACCACCGGAACATAGCTGCGGAAAGCTTCCAGCGCCGTCAGGCCGAATCCTTCGGCGCGCGACGGCATCACCAGCACATCGGCCAGGTCGTAATAGGCGTTGATCTCGGCCTGCCCGATCCAGCCGTAATAATGCACGTTGGCGGCTTCCAGCATTTCGATCTGCAGGTTCGCCAGCACCGGCGCGCCGACGATGTGATACACATATTTCGGTCGCTTCTTTTGCAGGATGCGGATGGCGTCCACCAGGATATCGTAGCCTTTCTGGTGATCCAGCCTGCCGACAAACAATATATGCAGGTGGCCGTCGTCCGGGTCCTCCTTGGCCGGCGGCAGGATGCGGTCGAGCACGGTATTCTGGATCAGGATGCAATTGCGGGAGAACCCGAACTTGCGATTATTGACATGTTCGTAGCGCGAGATATCGATCACCGCGTTCGGAATGTAAGACATGATTTTTTCGATGGCGCGGGTAACCAGGGTCACCGATTTGCTACGGTCGCGGAAACTGGCCCAGCCATGGGCGCAATAAATGGTCTTCACCTTCCGTCCCAGCCATGGCTTGGCCAGGCACAGCGCAACGCCGGCGAAGGTGCTGTGGGCATAGACCATGTCCGGACGCGACTTCCGCACCTGGCGCACTATCGCAAGCGCCAGCTTGAACGGCCCCAGCCCGCCGCGCGAATGCGAATGATGGTGCACGCGCTCCGCTTTCAGCTGGTCGGCCTGGGCGGCTGGCACCAGGTAGTCGAAACGGCAGTTGAAATCGGCGCTGAGGCGCTCCAGCGTTTCCAGGTAGGTTGCGACGCCGCCCTTGATCGTCTCTGCCACATTCAACACATGCAGCACGGGTTCCTGCTTTTGCATTTAAGTCTCCCGATAGAAATGCGCCGGTGCTGGCGCTGCTGCCGGGTGGTGCAAGAGGATGCGTCCCGGCTGAAGGTAATCGATGCCGAATACGCAGAAGGCATAAGCGGTCAGGTGACGGAAAAACGACCCAAGGTCAGGCTCGAAGAAAGTCTGGATGGCGAAATTGGCGACCAGCAGCAGGAACAGCGGATGTTTGTGGTTATGCCGCCGGAACATGAGGAAGGTCAGCAGCCATAGCGTGAAAGACAGGAATATCTCTTGCACGCGCAGGGAAAAGATGGGAGCGAAATAAAAACGCAGCGCGGCAAAACCGGCATTCGGGAAAGCCGTCATGATGCCGTTCGGCGTCAGGACATTCGAGAAAATGGTCTTCGAATCGGACAGCCCTTCTCTTTCCATGTTGATGATGTCACGCGCCTGCTGCAGCTGGTTCCAGAAATCTCCCGGCAGCACCAGGCAAGCCGCCATGATGCCCAGCACGATCACGGCGCGCAGCTTGCCGCGGGTGCTGAACACGATATGCATGACCACCATGATGGCGGCGATCAGCACGTAGTAGATGCGGAACTGCCAGGCATACAGCAGGTAGATTGCAATCACCAGCGCCGTCTTGCCGTGGTTGGATATGCGCCAGGTGCAGACATAGCACACCAGCAGGTTCAGCAGGATGACGATGATCTCTTTCGACAGCTTCAGGTTGAACAGCGTGAACGACAGCATCAGGACGCAGGCAAACGCCAGGTCGACCAGCCGCAGCGATTTCCTGCTGATATAGAAGATCACCGAGCAGGTGGCTACCAGCAGCAGCACTTGCGACCAGGCCGACCCGAGGAAAGAAAAAATCACCGCCGTGCTGACGAACGAATTCTGTTCGGCCAGGCTGAGGTCGGTATATTTCATCAGGTCGATGATCGTGGTTTCATCGGTGAAGAAATAACTCGGAAGGAACGCCCGCTGGTACATATAGATGAGCGCAGTCAGCACCAGCATCAAGATTCCGCAGATGAGCCGGATATCGGGTGCGATGCGTTTGTCGAATAAGGAGCGCATGGTTGCCTATGCCGCTGCCGTGACAGCCCTCGCCGCAGAATCCGCCTCTGCCGCGTGTACCTTTCCTGCCAGGCCAGAACGCTCCAGCAAGGCGGCAATTTCAGTTGTCAATTGCTGCGTCAGGCGCAGCTTCTCGCCGGTGCCGTCGACTTGCAGCGCCTGGTACAGCAGCTTGAAAGTGCGGGTGACATCCGGTACCGGCGCCGGCATGAAAAAGCGGCCGCGGCCGGTGAGCTCAAAAAATGACTGGACCTTGCTGTCCCAGTTCAGGCCGATGCTCGGGATATCCAGTGCGTAGGCGACAATGTTGGCGTGCAGCCGGTGCGCGATGACACAGTCGCATTGACCGATGTTGGCCACCAGCTGCGACGGCACCCCGGGGCGCGGCAGGTTGACGATTTCCGGGTCCAGCCCGGCCGCCAGCGCATCCTTGAACGCCTCGTCTTCCGGCGAACCGTTGGTAAACAGGTGGACCCGGTATCCTAGCGTCACCGCCTGGATCGCCAGTTCCTGGAAATATTTTCCGATGCGCTCGCTGTAATCCTGTTTTTCCATTCCGGCCTGGTTCAATTCCAGCGGACTGGAGATGCAGATTCCCAGCACGTTGCCGGTTGCGCGCGGCGGCAGGAAGGCGGCAAACGTCTGCTGTGAATAGATGCCTGGATCCGGCGTCACCTTGACATCCAGCGGCTGCCCCAAGATCAGCTTCAGGTTCTGCGCCGAAGCGATATCGCGGGTGCTGGCCTGGATCGGCGCCAGGTTTTCCCAGGTGCGCCTGGTCAGGCCGGTGCCGGCGCTAGACATGCTCTTCGACACGCCGACGCCGAATACGGCGACCTTGCCGGATTTTCCAGCGGCCTTGACCGCCTTCGACAGCAGGAACAGCTTGACCGGGAAATTCAGGTGCACGTCCAGCAGCAGCTGGCCGCCGCCGACCACGACCAGGTCAGCGTCCGCCAGCTGGCTTACCCACTTGCGGCGCCATCGCAGGAAATACTGCAGGCTGAAATAGGTGCAGACTGCGTACGGACGCAACCGCTTCGGCACTTTGTTGACCAGCGATTTTTTCGAGATTCCGGTCTTCACATAATCGTCGCGGCCGGCAATGTCGAGCGCGCTGACCTGCGCACCGGGAACCCGCTCCAGCAGCAACTGCTTGATGTTTTCATAGATGACGCCGTCGCCCAGGTTGGGGCTATAGGGAACAGCGCAAATCACGATTTTCATATGGCCACCACTTTCAGACTTTTACGGATTTGATAAAACATGATGAAAGCAGCGAGTCCGAGGCCGAATACGGTCGGCACGAACACCGTGCTGACCGAGGTCGCCGGGCGCGTGACAAACACCAGCACGAAGCACAGGAAGCCGCCGGCCACCGCCCAGCTGGCGTGGTGGGTCAGCCTGAGCGCCTTCAATACGGTGCGCGTGCCCTGGATCGCCGCCAGGATCATCGGCAGCAGGAAGTAGTCGCGCATGTCGAGGCCGCTGTATTTGGCGCCGAACAGCAAGCCGACCAGCAATTGTCCCGAGAGCCACAGCACCAGGCTGTACACCAGGCTGGAAGCCAGCGTCGCCGCGATCAGCATGCGCGCCATGGCGGCAAAGCTGGACGATTTTTCATCGGCCAGCCGCGCCAGCCTCGGCAGGCCGAAGTTCGAGATCGCGATATTCAGGTACTGCGCCGGCAGCACCAGCGTCATCACTACCCGGAAGTTGGCCGCCAGGTCCGCCTGTTGCCTGGACATGTAATAGATCACCAGGCCGTGGGTCATGGCCCAGACCATGATCTGGCTCAGGGAATTGTTCAGGCCGAAGCTGAGCCAGGAGATTTTTTCGCCGGGCACGGGGTTCGGATGGGCGTCTTTCCTCTTCGAGCCGATGGCGACCAGTCCGCTGGCCAGCAGCAAAGGCAGGCCGATAGCTGCCAGCAGCTCGCTCAGCTGGTAAGGACTGTCCTTGGGAATCACCGCAATTGCCGCGAACACGCCAGCCAGCTGGGCCAGCGCCGGTATCACGGATTTCAGGCTTTTGTTGTCCAGGATCGCAACCGAGCGTACGGTCCAGTACGCCACGAAACCCGCCAGCGCCAGGATCAGCGCATAAATGAAATACGGCGGCGTATCGGGAATGCGCAAGACCAGGTAGACCACGACCAGCAAGCTCAGCAGCGCCACCGGCAGGTGCAGCTGCAGCAACAGCTTGCGGCCGATCGAATAATTCGATTTGGCGAACACCAGCAACGGTTCCATGACCGTGCAGCCGTGCACGATATTGAGCAGGATCACCGCCGAATAGATCGCGGAAAACGACGCGAACGCCTCCACGCTCAGGTAGCGCGCCAGCAGCGCCTGGGTGGCAAAAAACGACAGTGTGAAAACTGCTTGCTCAAAAATCACTTGCAGCAGCGCCTTGGCTTTTTTCATGTGGCGGGTGCGATCAGGATTTGACGTCTTGCGGTTTATAGGAATAGGCGGTGTAGCGATAACGTCCCGAATTGCCGTAGCCGTAACGGCGCGTATCCAGCCTGAGGCCGTTGAAGATCACGCCTTTCGCATGGACGCCGCTCTGCGCCAGGCGCTTCATGGATTCGACGATTTCTCCCAGCTTGGTGGTCTCGGCCCGAGCCACCAGGAATGCCGTGCCTGCCAGCGCCGCCAGGATGCCGGTATCCGATGCCGCCAGCACCGGCGGCGTATCGATCAGCACCAGGTCGTAGGAAGCGGAAAATTCTTGCAGCAGTTCAGACATGCGCCCGACCAGGAACAGCTCGGCAGGATTCGGCGGCAAGGTGCCGGTGGAAATGAAATCCAGGTTTGGCACGATGCCTTTATGCAGCGCTTCGCTCGGCTTGCTGCTGCCGGAAATCAGCTCGGACAGGCCCTTGCCGCGGCCCATGCCGAAATACTGGTTCAGGTGGCCTTTGCGCAGGTCGGCGTCGATCAGCAATACGCGCTTCCCGGAAGAGGCAATCACGGCCGCCAGGTTGGCGGAGATGAAGGATTTGCCGACCCCTGGCGCCGGGCCGGTCAGCAGTACGATGTTGTTGTGCGCTTCCAGCATGGCGAACTGCAATGCGGTGCGCAGGCTGCGCAAGCTTTCGATCGCCGTATCGTGCGGCTCGGACACCGCCAGCAGCGCCATCTCCTTGGATTTCGTCTTGATCTTGTAATTCAGCAGCTGCTGGGCGTCGCTCAGCGGCACGGTCGAATACACGCTCAGGCCGGCGTGGCGCTCGATGTCTTCAGGGTTGCTGATGCCGCCGTACAGGATATTGCGCAGCACCGCCGTCACCACGCCGAAGAACAGGCCAAGCAGCAGCGCAAGCGCGAACACCAGCGGTTTTTTCGGGATGACCGGGATTTCCGGCAGCGCAGCGGAATCGACCACCCGCACGTTGCCGATCTTGCCCGCCTTGAGCAGTTTCAACTGCTGGATATTATTCAGCAAGCCGGTATACAAGCTGGTGTTGACGGTGACGTCGCGCATCAGGCGCAATACATCCTGCTCGCTGTTCGGCAATGTCTTGATGCGTCCCGAGATCTTGCCTTGCTCGCTCTGCAGCGCGCCAATCTGGCGATCGATGGCTAGGATCGACGGATGCGAATCGGCAAAGCGGGTGGAAAGATCCTTGCGCTTCTGCCTCAGCTCCAGGATCTGGGTGTCGGTCGATACCGACTGCTGCAGCACCAGCTTGGCTTCTTCGCCCATGTCGATGGTGCCGACCCGTTCGCGCAAGGCGTTGTACAGGTTTTCCGCCTTGTCCAGCTCAGCCTTCAGTTCCGGCAGCTGGCCGTCCAGGAAATCCAGCGACTTGGTGGCCTCGGCCGATTTGCGTTCGACGTTCTGCTGCACGTACTGGCGGCCGATTTCATTCATGGTGGCGCTAACCAGGTAGGGATCCGGCCCCAGCAGCTCGGCGCCGATGACGCCGGACTGCTTGCCCTTTTCGGCGATATTCAGCTGGTCTTGCAAATCCTGTATGGTCTTCAGGCGCGAATTGCGCACCAGCTTGAACACGATGCCGGGCTTGGCCTGCATTTGCGCCACGTGCAGCTCGATCACGCCGGCGGTTACGGTAAATTTTTCGGTCTTGCCGACCGTGCCTTCGAACACCTGGTCGAACACCGAGCTGGCCAGGCTGTAGCGGCCCTTGCCGAGGTTGGTCAGCTTGAAGGTTTCGGTTTCCAGCACCTGCGGCACATTGAAGACGTCGGCATCGATCTTTTCGCTGCCCCAGGCATAACCGCCCATGCCAAGCAGGCCGGGCTCCGACAGCTCCAGGTTATGGCGGGCGATCAAGGCGCCGATGATGGGGAAATACTTCGGCCCCTGGTCGATGAACAGATGCAGGTTGTCGACGCTCCTGGACACCACCAGGCGCGAGCCGAGGATTTCTATTTCGGCCGGCGCGGTGGACTTCACGTCGAACATCGCCGACATGTCGGCCAGCATGTTGCTGGCGGCGGCGCTGGGAGAATTGTCTTCCACCTGCACCAGGATGTCGGCCTTGTAGATGGGCGTGCCGAGGAAAGCGTATAAAGCGCCAAGCAGCAAAAAGCCGGCGGTGATCAGGCCGATCAGCCAGCGGTTGTCCAGCAGAATATCGAGAATGGCCGCAAGGCTGATTTCCTCATGCCTGTCGGTGAAATTTTGTTGCAGCGGATTGAGTGAAGTCATGGATTATTCAGCTGGTTGGCAAATATTGATAGAGGTACTGACAACATGCATTGCTTGCGAAGGACGCGCACCGACATCGCACGGCGCCGTCTGGCAGCAAATTCGCAACAGGTTCGCCGGCCGTCGCTAATTGACCGAATCGATGCGCTTTACCCAGTCGTCCACGCCTTGTTCGATCAGGCGCAGGCAGCTCTCGAACTCATCGCGCGGACGTTTGTAAGGATCGAACACATCGAACTGGCTGAACTGCCCCAGCCGGAACAATTTGCCGCGCGTGGTCGGGTACTGCTTTTCAATATGCTGTTTCTGCTCGATATCCATCACCAGGATCAGGTCGGCGGAATCGCACAGCCAGGACTGCAGCTGCTGCGCCCGGTGGTCGCGGATGTCAATATCGCGCTGCTCCATCAATTCAATCGAATCCTGCGCGGCGGGCTGTCCTATCAGCGCGCCGATGCCGGCCGAGCGGCAATGCAGTCCCGGCAGTTTTTTTGCGAACAGCGCCGCCGCCATGGGGCTGCGGCAGATGTTTCCTATGCAGACGATAAGAATGGACTTGATCAATTTTTCTTATCCACAGCGTTACGCGAATTGACCGCGGTAGTAGAAGTGCCGACCAGCAGTGCAAACACACGGCTGAAACGGACCAGGCCTGGGGCATCGACATACACTACGTCCTTGGCCTGCAGCGGGAAATTTTCCGCCAGCGCCATGCCCACCGGCGATTTACTGTCAAGATGGAACACTTTGGGCATGGTGCCGTCGGGAGCGGCCCGCACCACATAGATCGCGCTTGGATCGCTGGTGTTGGCGTCGACGCCGCCGGCGCCGTTCAATGCATCGCTCAGGGTGAGGCGGCCGTTGCTGCGCAAGGGCAGCAAGCCTGGACTGCGCACCTCGCCGGAAACCGACACCTGGTTGTCGCTCAGCGGCGCGACCCGCAGCACGTCGCCGTTCTGCAAGATGATGTCGGAGGGGCTGAGGTTGCGCGCAATCAGGTCCGGCACGCTGATTTCATAGCTCTTGGCGCCGCGCACCAGCGTAATCCGGCTGGCGTCGCCGCTTGGCGGAATGCCGCCGGCCTGGTTGATTGCTTCCGACAGCGTCATCGGCACATCGCTCATCTGCTTGACCCCGGCCGAACGCACTTCGCCGTCGACATAGATCTTCTGGCTGCGGTAGCCGATGACGCGCAAGGTGATCTGCGGATCACGTATATATTTGGCCAGCAGCCCGCGCAATTTCTTTTGCGCCTCTACTTCGGTATATCCTTCCGCCTTGAACAGCCCGACGTAGGGAAACTGCACTTCGCCTTCGTTGCTGATCACATAACCCGGCAGCGTCTGCGCGGTCATGCCGCTGTTGGACAGGTTGCCGGTAGCGCCCAGGGTGTAGGTAAGGTTAGGAACCACCAGTTCAGGATGATCCCAGACGATGATCGACAATATGTCGGCCGGCCCCATGCGATACGGCTGCGGCTTGCCGATCAGTTCCCGGTACTGCTCGCCTTGCCCGGATAGCCGCATGCGCTCGGCGTTCTCCTGCTGCACCAGCTTGAGGGTGATCGGCGTGATCACCGGGACCGACTCAGGATCGCTTGCGTCCAGCGGCGAATAGGAATCGAATTTCATGCCTGGGGCAAAGGCACACCCGCCCAGCGCAAACACGAGAGTTAGCAGCAATATTTTTTTCAATTTAATTCACACCGATCCAATTTAACGATACGCAGCTCGAACCAACCCAGGCAACCATGTGAATTTAAAATCAAAAAAACAACAAAAATCGTTTAAAATCACATAAATACCGATTTCAACGATTTTATAGTATTTTTTATTTGGATGACCAGAGATAATTCAATCCGCGGGCAATTAAATGCATTTCAGGCGGCAAAGACGCCTGAACTACCTGGCGCGACGCTCCTCCAATCAGTTGGTGGCAGCTATTTGATAAATTGATAAAATGCGTTCCGATAAATACGTTTGATAGAATGTGCAGCTTGTCCCGCGCCGCCTAACTCCTTAACTGCCCAATTAACCGCCCAATCAATCGCCCAATGTCAGCAGTGAAACTCAATCAAAGCGATGTCACTACGCAAGAAGCAGCCAAGCTGCTGGGAATTTCCGTCACCTCGGTGCAGCAGCTGGTGGAGCGCGGGGTTCTGGTGGCATGGAAGACGCAAGGCGGACACCGCCGCATTCCGCGCGAAGCCATCGAAGCGCTGAAGGCCGAACGCAGCGACCTGCCGATGGACAAGGGCCGTACCGCGCTGTCTTCGACACTGAGCGCATTGATCGTCGAAGACAATGCCTTGCAGCGGATGGTGTATGAGAAGCAGATCGCTTCCTGGGATATCGCGCTGGAGACGCGCTTTTGCGACAACGGCTACCAGGCGCTGATAGAAATCGCCCAGCGCAAGTACGACATCCTGCTGCTCGATATCGTCATGGAAGGCATCGACGGTTATGAGATTGTCAAAACGGTGCTTGCCAATCCCGACCTCAGGCATATCGACATCGCCGTCCTCACCACGCTCAGCAGGGACGAGCTCGATGCGCGCGGCGGCTTGCCCGATGAGGTCCTGTTTTTCCAGAAGCCTATCGTGTTCGAAGAGCTGCGCGGTTTCTTGCGCGGCTGTGCGGCACGCAAGGCGCGCCAGGCTCGTGCAGCATCCGCTGCTTGAACCAACTCAAGTAAAAATAGCGCGATCAGCGCAGATCAACCTGCTGGTATCGCAGGAGACCGGTATTGGCCGCTAATTAGGCAATGAGTTTTATGCTTTCATGGATGGGTATCACCAAAGTCGGCGGCAGCACCATCATGCTTCCCGCCGCCGTTGCGATTGCAGCGTGGCTGCTGGCGGCACGCGCGCAACGTCTGTTCTGGGCCTGGTGCCTGCTGTTCGGTTCCGCTTTGCTGCTGGTCGCCGCCTCGAAGATTGCGTTCGTCGGCTGGGGCATAGGCATAGACGAACTGGATTTCACCGGTTTCAGCGGCCACGCCATGCGCTCCGCGGCGATCATCCCCCTGCTCTTCTATTTCCTGTTCCAGCAGAAAACCACTGCCGTGCGGCAGCTTGCGGTAGTGTCTGGCATGGCCTTCGCGGCGCTGATCAGCCTGTCGCGCGTAGTGCTGGACTTTCACTCGGTCTCGGAAGCCCTCAGCGGCTGGCTGCTGGGCGGCGCAGTCAGCCTCGCTTTCATCTGGTGCGCTGAAAGCCTGCCCAAGCCGGTATTGAACCGCACCTTGATGGCAGTCAGTTTTGTGCTGCTGCTGGCGGCTTCTTTTGCCCGGCCGATACCGACCCAACTCTTGATCGACAAGGCTGCATTGTTATTGTCGGGCCATTCCGCGCTGGCTGCTGAAAGCCGCCGCCACGCCGTGGAAAAATGCTGCGAGCCGCCGGCGCAACTGCCGGCGCCCTGACGCTTCAGTGCTGGAGCTCCAGGCTTTCCAGCTCCAGCAGGAAGTCGCGCACTTCATCCATCGTAAGCGTGATTTCATTTTGCAGCTCGAGGATTTTTTCCGCTGCACAGACCTGTTTTTTCCGGTTGAACTCGATCTCTATCTGATCCAGCATGCGCACGGCGGCATCGGCGCCAGAAATGAGCAGCGTGCCTTTGAGCGCATGGCATTCCTGCGTCGTGGCGCCTACATTCCCGGCCTGCACGGCCGATTTCAGGCGCGCGAACTGTTCGTTGCCGACTTGCAGAAACAGTTTGCACAAATCGACAAAAACGCCTTTGTCGTTATAGGAATGCTTTAAAAACATTTCCGGGCTGAAGTGATGGCAGATATAAGATTGCATGGTCGGCGGTTGGTTATGTTCCTGAAGCGCCATATCAAACAAGGCGAGACGGCGCTTCAACTGGCAGGATCCACTGCTGCCAGGATCTGGACACGGGTCGCCGGCTTGATGACTACGGCATCGAAACCTGCCGCCCGGATCGACAACAACTCCTCCTCCATCGCAAATGCGGTGTACGCCACCATGCGAGGAACCACCTCGTGACTGCCGTCCTTGACCAGGCGGCAGAATTCTTTTCCGTTTATATCGCGCATGCCGACGTCGGTCAACACCACATCGACTGTATTTTTTTCCAGATAACGCAGAGCCTCGGAAGCTCCGGCAAACACGTGGACCGTATGTCCCGCCCTGGTCAGGATGATCCTGGCGAGGTTGCTGTTGAGAGGATTATCATCCACTACCAATATGTTTTTCATTAACACCTAATCACTGTAAAGCCTTGTTCAAACCGGTATCGTGAAGGCAAAAATCGAACCTTTGCCGACCCGCGACCGTACGGCGATGGTGCCGCCCATGAATTTCACCAGTTCCTTGGCCAGCGCCAGGCCCAGGCCGCTGCCGGCTTGCGCCCGCATGTCCGAGCCGTCCACCTGGGCAAATTTTTCAAAGATGACGCGCTGCAGTTCCATCGGGATGCCTTCGCCCGTATCCACTACCCGGAATATCAGCACGCCGTCGCCCTGCAGCACGCGCACCGTTACCGCTCCCTGATCCGTATATTTCAACGCATTGTGGATCAGGTTGTTGAGCACCCTGATCAGCTTGCCGCGATCGCAGGCAAACTCGATCGGCAGCGCCGGGCTCAGCACCAGCCTCAAGGCGATCCCCTTGCGCATCGCGGTGGACGCATGGCTGGCAACAATTTTCTGCATCAGCTCGCGCAAATTTTCGGACGCGATGAAAACTTCCATTTTCCCCGCCGCGATCCGCTCCAGGTCAAGCACGGTATTGACCAGCAACAGCAGATGCGTGCCGCTGTCATGTATTGCCTGCGCAAAATGTTGCTCGTCGGTTCCGACCAGATCTTCCCGCAACAGTTCCGCATAACCCAAAATTCCGTTCAGCGGCGTGCGCAATTCGTGCGACATATTGGCAAGGAACTGCGACTTGGCCTGGTTGGCAAGAGTCGCCACGCGCCCGGTGCTCACCAGGCCGTTCGCCATGAACAGGATGAAGACGGTAAACACCACCACCACTCCGGTGGAAAACGCCGCCAGCACATAACCGCGAAAGCGGTTGTTGTAGAACGGCTGCATCGCTTCCTCGACCGAAATGCCGACGATCACCATCAGCGGGTAATTTTCCAGCTGGCGATAGGCATACGTCCGCTGCTTGCCGTCGACCACGCCGTTGCTGGTCAGGTAGCCTTGCTTGTGCTGCCTCATCACCGCAAACGACGGCCTGCCGGAAAAATCCATGCCGATCGCCTTGGCGCCGTTCGGCTCGCGCGCCTTGATCGTGCCTTCATCGCCGACCACGCTGATGGCGCCGTCGCGGCCGACATTGATCTGGTGATAAAAACGCGTCACCGCCTCGTTGCTTATCGAGACGCCGACTATGCCGCTGAAGCTGCCGTCGGGCCGGTTAAGGCGTCGGCTGGCTTGCATCGACCATTCCCCCGAGACACGATCGCGCACCGGTTTGGCGAGGAACATCAGCTGGCCGGAATCGTGCCCCTGGTGCAATTGCATATGGCCTGCGATGAGTCCGTCGTTGAGCACGATATCGTCGTTGGCGTAGATCTGCTTTCCATGTTCGTCAAGGATAAAAAAACGGTTCGCGAGATTGCCTTGCATTAGCCATGCGTCCCGATATTCGAGACTGTTCATTTTTGCGCCGAAACGCTCGTACTGGAATTTCAGCAGGTCGCTGGCTTCATCGGCCTGCTCGATGACGTGGCTGATATTTTCATCGAACGCCCGGGCCACGTTCTGTGCATCGCGCCCGACTTTTTCCAGTTCGCGCTGCGTTTCGCTGGCTTCGTCATATAAGGTAACCACCCATATGCATGCGATTAATGCGCTTGCAAAAAAAAATATCGCGAGCCGGATATCCGATCGGCGCGGCAAAGCTATTGCTGCATCTGACTTCTGTATTTTTTTCAGCACGGCGGTAAAACTAAAATCGGTCATTGGCAAAACGACCATTGAAATACGTTGTCATTAAAAGAAGATTTCCTGTTTCTTGCATTGACTTGCCTCCATAGCGGGAATATCCGCTGCGTCGGGCCCCACAAACAGAGCGCCTTATCCGCCTATGGTTCAATTTCGCCAGCCAAAGAATTATTGCCGCACTGCAATAATAATATAATAGCCCATCTTTTTACTACTGTCAGAATTGTCAGCCGCAACGCGCGCCCGTACTGAAGATGCTTGCAATTTGAAAACGAAAAGGCTACTTTCTAGACTAAGCAGGGCCGCAAAATAATTACTCGAATTGCAGGTTTGTCTGAAGGGATGACTGATGAAAACCGTCGCGCAGATTCTCAAGACCAAGCAGAACCAAACCGTCTACACGATTGCTCCTGACGCCAAGGTGTTCGACGCCATCAAGATGATGTCGGACAAAAGCGTCGGTGCGCTGCTGGTGACGGCGCAGGGGAAAATCGTCGGCATCGTCACCGAACGCGACTATGCCAGGAAGATGATACTCAAGGGCCGCTCGTCGACCGACACTTCGGTGCGCGACATCATGACGTCCTCCGTCATGTATGTGCGCCTGGACGATACCAATGAACAATGCATGGCGCTGATGACCGAGAATCGCCTGCGCCACCTGCCGATCCTGGACGATGACAAGCTGGTCGGCATCATCTCTATCGGCGACTTGGTGAAAGACATCATTTCGGAGCAGCAATTCATCATCCAGCAGCTCGAACACTACATCATGGGACACCCGGCCTGAGCGATTCAGGTATATATTGGAAGCAGCGCATTGCAAGCTGCATATTGGAACATCCTACCGAGCGGCGGCCCCAGATGAAACGCTGGCTAATCCTGTCTTTATGTCTCGTGCTCGCCGCCTGCGCGGCCCCGCCGCCGGCGCCGCAAGCTGACAAGCTGTTCAGCGACCGCTTGTTTGCCCCACCTTCGCAGCACATCAGCGCCGACGATGTATTTGCCGTCAGCCACGCCATGCGCCAATACCTGGCCAGGGACGAGAATGCCCACCAGATGCGTGTAAAGGGCATACAGCAAGGCTTGTTCGACGCGCTGTACAGCAAGAACCAGCTGCAGCTGGAATACAGTTCCGAACACACCCGCAATGCCGCCGAGACCTTTGCGGCGCGCAGCGGCAATTGCCTGTCGCTGGTGATCATGACCGCTGCCTTCGCCAAGGAACTGGGGCTGCCGGTGCGCTACCAGACCATACTCATGGACCAGGCATGGAGCCGCAACGACGACCTCTATTTTGCCAGCGGCCATGTCAACCTCACCCTCGGCAAACGGCCCAGCGCCATCCGCACCCCGCTCGACCATAGCCGCCTGATGACGATTGATTTCCTGCCGCCGGAAGATACCGAAGGCCAGCGCCGGCTGGACATCGAAGAGAACACCGTGGTGGCGATGTACATGAATAACCAGGCTGCCGAAGCCCTCGCCATGCATCGGCTGGACGACGCTTACTGGTGGGCGCGCGAAGCGATCCGGCAGGACCCGGGTTTCCTCGCTTCCTACAATACGCTGGGAGTGGTGTACCGGCGCCACGGCAATTTGCAGGAAGCCGAACGCACATTCCGCCAGGTACATGACCGCGAGCCGGACAACACCGTGGTCATCTTCAACCTGATCGGCGTCCTGAACGATCTCGGCAAATCGGCGGAAGCAAAACCGCTGGCAGCCAGGCTGGCGCAATTGCAGCCGGAAGCCCCCTTCCAGGCATTCAACCTGGGCATGGCGGCAATGCGCGCCGGCGACTACAAGGCCGCGAAGCTGCACTTCAGCAGGGAAATTGCGCGCGATCCCTACTATCATGAATTCCAGTACTGGCTAGGCATTGCCTGCCTGCGCCTGGGAGAAATCGACCAGGCGGTCAAGCACTTGAGCATCGCCATGCAAAACAGCACGACCAGCAACGACCACGACCTGTATGCAGCCAAGCTCGACCGGGTCAAGTCGTACCGCGCTCCGCTCTTGATTCACTAAGCAGTGCTGCCGCGGCTCGACAGTACGCTGACCGCATAAGCCCGCATATGGCTTGCCGGCTCGCCCAGGATGCGCGCCGGCATCAGGGTTCCTGGTTGAAAATGATTCCAGTCAGGATGAACGCGCGCAAAGCGACAGCTTCGCGCAATCGCGCGCCAATTGTCGACACCTGCCTGGCGCACATCTTGTTTGTTATGCCTTGCATTTTCGCGAAGACGATATTCAGCTGTTTCACATAAATATTGGCGTGGAAATTGCGCAACAAGATAGTTAAATGATGTCAATTATCAGGTTTATTTGCCAAGAACGATCTATGATCAAATCGTCTCCATACAAAAGAGGTGCCGACATGGGATGGCTTAACAGATTGGCGATAAAATATATCCAGACGCCTGAAAAGCTGGCAGAAAATGAACTCCGCGATACGCGCCTGGCGCTGTATCAGTCAGAAAGGCAATTGCTGGAAGCGGAAATGCGGGTTGACTATTACCGTAACGTTCTCGGCTTCCTCGAAGCGATTGCCGCCGACGGCGTGGAAAGCGTGGCCGATTCGCAGAGGCCCAAGCACACACCTCAACCGCAAGGCCCGCAGCGGCTTACACCAGATTTGAGCACGTACCGCGGAGCCGCTTGACGCTCCAGGATCCGATCGATCACAGCAGCGCAATGAGCGCGCGCGGCAGTCGCCTGCGCCCGCTGATTGCGTACTGCTGATAATTGATGAAGTGAAGCGCAGAGATCGCACAGCAGTAGCGACCGAGCGATTTATTTTTTGGGATCTGCAGTTGCCGGTGCGGCCGCCGCAGCCGGTTCAAATTTCGTGATCACGTAACCGACCGGTATCCATTTGTCGCCGGCCTGCACCATCGATACTTTTTCGACAGTCGGCGCTTTGGCGAAGCGGCCGGTAAACGCGATATTCAAATACTCTCCCGGCGGCAAATCGGGTGGATTGGTCACATGCACAATCTGCGCCCATTGACGACTGCCCAATGGCCCCAGTTCGTTCTTCACCGCGCTCAGGTATTTCAGCCAGTCTTCCTTGCTGGTGCTTTTTTGCATGGCAGGCCCGCTGCTGCTCCACATCCGCTCGGCCTGGTTGCTGTCCGCCAGCGCCACCCACTGCGAGGCGGTTGCGATAGCGCCGTCGATCGACGCGGTCGTTTGCGCATGCGCGGGACTGGAAGCCAGCATGCCGGCCAGCGCAAATCCGGCGGCGCAAGAAATATTCTTCAGCGATAGCAAGGTAGTCATTTTTCTCTTTCCGTGAAATTGATACGGGTTCCAGAAAATCCCCAACAGCCGATTCTTGCCAGAAAGTCTAGCATATCGGTTTTTATTGCCGGTAGACGACCGCAGCGGGAAAAACACAAATCCAGCGGCATTAAAAAGAAATCCGTACAGGCCTGTTTCCAGTGTTGCTGCGTTATCATTGCGCTATGTATCCAACCCCGTCCCGCTACATAAAACCAGAGCAATGGGCCGTGACTTTCATGCGCACCCTGAGCAGCTGGTGGCATATGCTGCACCTGGTCGGCATCGCGCTGGCCATGGGCGTGTCGCCGTCGACCTATCACCGGGCCAACCGCAGCGCGACCTACCGCTATATCTATAGCGGCACGTGGCAGATCCTCCCTTGGTTCACCGTGCTGTCGACCTTGCTCAGCCTGGTGCTGATCCGCATCGTGCTGGTCACCGCGCTCAGCTACGGCCTGTCGCGCTATGCGCTGGAAATGATGGTGCGGGTGCTGGTGCTGGAACTGATCCCGCTGTCGGCAGCCCTGTTCGTGGCGCTGCGCGCCGGCCTGGCATTCAACGGCGCGCAACTGCCGGCGACCGCCGCCGGCCAGACCGCAACCGCGCCAGACATCGCACAATTGCAGCTGGACCTGGTGCCGCGCGTGATTGCCAGCGCCTTCTCGGTGATGAGCCTGGCCACGGTGAGCGGCATGATTGTCCTGCTGCTGGCGTATATCAATGTCTACGGCGTCACGCCCTGGGGCCTGCTCGATTACACGCGTACCGTGGGGCGGGTGTTCGATCCGGCGGTTACGCTCGGTTTCGCCCTGAAGACCCTGCTGTTCGGACTGGCGGTGGCGGTCATCCCGACCGCCGCGATTCTTGAAAGCGCGCGCCGCAACACCACGCTGTCATCCACCCTGCAGCCAGGCGCCACGCGCCTGCTGTTCGTGCTGGTCCTGATCGAAGTCGGGGCGCTGGCAGTGAAATACATCTAATCTGGAAAGCGACCATGGCACTTGCCCCCGAATCTCCTTCTGTCCGGCCACCCGCCAATGTCGAGCTCAAGGCGCTGCTGCTGCTGATCCTGATGGCTGCGCTGGTGTGCGGTTTTGTGCTGTACGTGATGTACGCGCGCGGGGTATTCGAATCCACCCAGCGCCTGGTGCTGGTGGCTGACGATTCCGAGGGCGTGCTGGTGGGCATGGACCTGACCTTCTCCGGCTTTCCCATCGGCCGCGTGCAACGCATCGATCTCGGTTCGGATGGCAAGGCGCGCATCCTGATCGACGTCCCGAGCAAGGACGCCAACTGGCTGCGCACCAGCAGCGTATTTACATTGGAGCGCGGGCTGGTCGGCGACACCCGCATCCGCGCCTTTACCGGCGTGCTCGACGATCCGCTGCTGCCGCCCGACTCGGTGCGCACCGTGCTGCGCGGCGATACCGCGGCGGAAATCCCGCGCCTGGTGGCGACCGCCAGGGAACTGCTGGAAAACCTGCAGGCCATCACCGCCGCCGATTCCAGCCTCAACACCAGCCTGGCCAATGTGCAGGCCGTCACCGGCCGCCTGAACGGACAATATGGCGTGCTGGGCGGCGCCTTGGGCAGCGACGACAATGCCAAGAAAATCATCGCTACGCTGGATCGCGTCAATGCGCTGCTCACCAAGGCCGACCAACGCGTATTCGGCCAGCCCGGCCAGCGCGGCGTGATGGACGATGCGCAAGCCGCGGTTGTCCAGCTCAACAATGTATTGAGCGATGCCCGCGCCAGCCTCAAGAAAGTGGACGCCGTGCTGGCCGAGGCGCAAGCGGTAGGCAGCAATGCCCGTATCGCCAGCAACGACCTGGGCGCACTGCGCGCCGAAGTCGACGCCAGCTTGCGCAAGGTGACCCAACTGGTCGACGAAATCAACCGCAAATGGCCTTTCGCCCGCAACACGGAGCTCAAACTGCCATGAAGATCGCCTCCCCCCTCGCCTTCGGCGCCGCATTGCTGACCTTGGCCGCCTGCAGCAGCAAACCGCCCGCACCTGAATGGCAGGGCAACGCCTTCGGTTCCATGCAAAGTTTTTCGTCAGCCTATTTGAGCGGCAATACGCGCGTTGCCGACGTCGAATTCGCACGCGCCCGCGATGCGGTCGCCAGCACCGGCCGCGCCGATCTGGTAGCGCGCGTCGAACTGACGCGCTGCGCCACGCGCGCCGCCAGCCTGGAATTCGACAACTGCGCCGGGTTCCAGCCGCTGGCGCCGGACGCCGACGCCGGCGAGCGCAGTTATGCGGCTTACCTGAATGGCCAGTGGCAGGGATTGGACCCTGGTTTGCTGCCGCCTCAGCACAGGGCAGTGGTCAGCAGCGGCCGCATCGGCGATATCGAAGATCCGCTGGCGCGCCTGGTGGCGGCTGGCGCCCTGCTGCAAAGCGGACGGCTGACGCCGCCCGACATCGCCAACGCGGTCGAGATAGCGTCGGCCCAAGGCTGGCGCCGGCCCTTGCTGGCCTGGCTGGGAGTGCAATTGCAACGCGCCAAGGCCGCGGCCGACCGCGAAGCCCAGGCGCGCATCCAGCGCCGCATCGACCTCGCGGCCAAGCCTCTTCCCTGAAACAGTCAGGGCGGCGGCGTCAGCGCCGCGCAATTCGAAGTGATCGGCTGACCGGCAAACAGTTTCTGCACGAACGGCTTTGAATCGACCAGCGACGCCAGTACCGTGCCGTCGTGATCCTGGCCGGCGTAATAATGCTGCTCGATGGTGCTGCCGGCCGTGCAAGCGTCTTTCGCAAACTGATACTGGACCACGGTCGGGATATCGGTATCCAGGGTCCCGGTGCCGACAAATACCGGCGCCGCGAACTTGACCGTCGGATAGTTGGACGACTGCAAGGTTTGCGTAGCCCAGGCAGTGACGTCGCCGTTGAACACATCGGCAGTGACCAGCTTGTTCTGCATGATGTTGTCTTCAATCGGCCCCAGGCACTGGCTCGCCGCCACCGCATAAAACGCCTTGCCCTTGGCAGTCAGGTGATCCGACAGCAGGAAGCCAGGCACCACCCGTTCGGCGGTGGCGTACCCCAGCCAGGCATAGGCTTCCAGCGTCCCCAGCACCGAGGTGAAGCCGGTGGTGGGCACCTGTGTCGTCAGCGCGTTCAGATAAGCCAGCACGCTTTGCAGCTGGTAAGGAACGCCGGTCGCGACCGTTCCCAGCAGCTTGATTTCGGGCGCGTAGCTGGGCGCGTAGGCGGCGGTTGCAATCGCTCCCTGCGCCCCTTGCGATTGGCCGACGATCACCACCGAACCGGACAGCTGCGGGAAATTCTTGGAAACCGCGCGGATGCTGTCGAGCACGCTGTAGGCTTCCGGCCGCGCATGCAGGTAGGGATGCAGGCCGGGCGTGCCCAATCCCTGGTAATCGGTGGACACCACCGCATAACCTTGCGCCAGCCAGGCATTCAGGTAATCTACATCGCGCGGATCGCGCACTGTCCACGACGGCGCGCAGACGTCGGCCACGCCGACCGTACCGTGGGCCCAGGCGATCAGCGGCCAGCCGCCGACCGGCGGCGCGCCCTTGGGCAGCTGCAAGTCGCCGGAAACGTAGATCGCGGTCTTGCCGTCGTCGCCATCGGTCGAGCTGTACAGGATACGCACAGCCTGCGCGGCATTCGACAGCACCTGGCCGGCCGGCAACGGTTCCTGCTGCAGCAGTACGCCGGGGGTGGCGGGAACAGTCCCGCTCCAGAGGTAAAACGAAGATACCCCGCCGTCGGCGGTAAACGCCTTCGATTGCGGGACGACGTTATCGCTGCCGCCGCCACCGCCGCAAGCGCCGAGCGCCAGGCTCGACAGGACCGCGGCTATCAATTTCAAAGAACGGCTGAACTGGATATGGCGCATGACTTTTGTCTCCTCATTATTTTTTATGTAAATTGAGCCGAGTCCAAAATGGCTGTTGCCATTATGCATCATTATTTGCGGGATCCGCGCCACCAAGCCCGCCTCAGCGCAGCGACTCCTGCTCCAGCCAGTCGCAAAAATGCTTGATCAAGGGCACCTCGGCCTGATGCCGCGCCACTATCCACCAGTAGCTCCTGGCGCGGATCACCGGTTCAGCCAGCGGGATCACCAGGCGGCCGCTGGCCAGCTCGTCGGCAATCAGCGGCAATGGCCCGAGCGCCACGCCGAGACCGTCGACGGCAGCTTGCAAAGCCAGGTAAAAATGATTGAACGACTGCTTTTTCTTGCACAGGGCCGGCGCCACGCCGGCTTGCGCCAGCCATTCCGGCCAGGCGTCGGGGCGCGTATCCGAATGCAGCAAGGTATGCGCGGCCAGGTCGCCGGCCGCCCGGATAGGCGCACGCGCCAGCAATGCCGGGCTGCAGACCGGCAACTCGCTTTCGCCCAGGAATTCGCCGCTGACGCAGTTCGGCCAGTGCCCCGGGCCGCGCCGTATCGCAACGTCGAACAGCTCGCCCGACTCCCCCAAGGGCTGCTGCGCGGCAGAGGTCGACAATTTCAGCTCGACCCCCGGATACAGGCGCTGGAAGCCGCTCAGGCGCGGCAGCAGCCAGCGCATGGCGAAGGTCGTCAAGGAGTTGATGTGCAATACGCGCACCGTCCCGGATTCACGCAGCTGCCTGGTGGCGGTGGCGATATTATCGAAAGCGGCCTGCACGGTCAGCAGGTAGCGCCGGCCGTCGTCGGTCAGCTGCACCCGCTTGCCGATGCGATGGAACACTTGCATGCCCAGCCAGGCTTCCAGCGCCGCCACTTGGCGGCTGACGGCGCCGTGCGTCACGTGCAGCTCTTCGGCGGCGGCAGAGAAATTCTCAAAGCGGGCGGCGACTTCAAATGCGCGCAGCGCTTGCAGAGGTGGTAGTTGACGAGACATGCTTGTGATTATAGATCACAAACAAGCAGTAAAAAAGTCGATTTGTGAGGCTTTAAAAATTCTGTAACATGCGTCTATCGAATCAATATTCATCGCTCTTTAGGGTGAAACGAATGATTTTTCCGAAAAATACCAGGAAATTGCACCAACACTCCACCTTGTGACAAATTCTAGGAGAAGACATGAATGCGACCACCGATTTCTGGGACGCCAAGCAGTACATGCACTTCGGCAATGAACGCCTGCGTCCCGCCCTCGATCTGCTGGCGTATGTCCCCGAGCAGGAACCGCAGCGGGTAGTCGACCTCGGTTGCGGCACCGGCAACATCGCCGCCCTGTTAAAGGCACGCTGGCCGGCAGCCGACGTGCTTGGCGTCGACAGCTCGGCCAACATGCTCGAAGCTGCTGCCGCCGCGGTGCCGGAATGCCGCTTCGAGCGCGCCGACCTGGCGCGCTGGCAGCCGGAAGGATTGCTGGACGTGATTTACTCCAACGCGACGCTGCAGTGGCTGCCCGACCATCCCACCCTGTTTCCGCGCTTGCTGTCATTCCTGCGCGGCGGCTCCTGGCTGGCGGTGCAGATGCCGGCGATGCACGATGCGCCGCTGAGGAAAATGCAGCTGGAACTTGCCAGATCGCCATCGTTTGCGCCTTACCTGCGCGGTGTGCCGCAACAGCCTTCGATCCTGAGCGCTGAAAACTATTACGACTTGCTGAGTTCCCGCACCGGCAAGCTGGATATCTGGGAAACCACTTACCTGCATACCTTGCGCGGCGCCGACGCTGTCGCCGAATGGGCTGCGGGCACCAGCTTGCGGCCTTACCTGGAGGCATTGCCGGAAGACAAGCGCGCGCCCTTCCGCACCGCCTATGCCGAGGCGATGCGGGACGCCTATCCGCAACGCGAGAACGGCGTCACGCTGCTGCCGTTCAAGCGGCTTTTCATCGTCGCCAATGTTTGAGCCTCAATATAATATGCAATGACTACAGAAACCATCACCACCAATCAGGACATGGCGCGCGCCGCGCCGTCCACCCGCGAACTGTTCTCCGGCTTCCTGATGCTGGGACTGATCGGATTCGGCGGGGTGCTGCCGCTGGCGCGCCGCATGATCGTCGAGCAGCGCCGCTGGCTGACGCCGGCGCAGTTCACCGACATGCTTGGCCTGTGCCAGTTCCTGCCGGGCGGCAATATCATCAACCTGTCTGTCGCGATAGGCTTGCACTTCCGCGGCGTCGGCGGCGCCCTGGCTTCCCTGCTGGGACTGATCGCCGCGCCGTCGGCGATCGTGATTGCGCTTGGCGTGGTCTACCAGCGCTTCCAGGACAATCCCTCGGTGCAGCACATGTTCGCCGGCCTGGCCGCGGCGGCTTCCGGGCTGCTGATCTCGATGGCGCTGAAAATGCTGGTGCCGATCTTGAAAAAGCCGCTGCCGCTGTTTATCGCCTGCCTGTTTTTTGTCTCGATCGCCCTGCTGCGCCTGCCCTTGCTGCCAACCATGCTGGTGCTGGCGCCGCTCAGCGTGATCGCTATCTGGAAGCTGCCGTCATGACCGATACCCTGCTCGCCCTTGCAACGATTTTCAGCCAGCTGTCGCTGCTCGCTTTTGGCGGCGGCAACACCATCCTGCCGGAAATGCAGCGCCAGGTGGTCGACATCCACCACTGGATGTCGCCCCAGGATTTCAGCGCCATGTTCGCCCTGGCGCAAGCCGCGCCGGGGCCGAACATGATGGTGGTGACGCTGGTCGGCTGGCATGTCGCCGGCTGGCCTGGGGTACTGGTCACCAGCCTGGCGAAATTCGGCCCCTCGTCGCTGTTGACCGGCGTCGTCCTGCACCTGTGGCAGCGCTTCAAGGACCGCCCATGGCGCGCTACGGTGCAAGCCGGGCTGGTGCCGATGACAGTCGGCCTGGTGGCTGCCAGCGCCGCCCTGATTACCGAGGCCTCGACCCATGCCCGGGGCCTGGCGCTGATCGCCGCGGCGTGCGCCCTGGCGACCTACAAGAGCAAGGTGCATCCGCTGTGGGTGCTGGCCGCCGGCGCGCTGCTAGGCTTGAGCGGGATTGGTCAGGTATAGTCGGGGCTGGACGGCCGCGGCAAGCCTGCGGCCGCTTTTCATACCTAGCTCCCGCCTGACTACCCATGCAAATTTCCGGCATCCATCACGTAGCCATCATTGCCTCCGATTACCAGCGTTCCAAGCGCTTTTATACCGAGCTGCTGGGCCTGGCCATCGTCGCCGAAACCTACCGCGAGCAGCGCGACTCCTACAAACTCGACCTGCGCACCCCGGACGGCGTGCAGATAGAACTGTTTTCTTTCCCGTCGCCGCCGCCGCGCCCGAGCCGGCCGGAAGCCTGCGGCTTGCGCCACCTGGCGTTCCGGGTGCCCGACGTCGCCCTGGCGGCGCAGGAATTGCGCGGCCAAGGCGTCGCCGTGGAAGACATCCGTATCGATGAGTTCACCGGCAAGCGCTTCACTTTTTTCGCCGATCCCGACGGTTTGCCGCTGGAGCTGTATGAGCACTGAGCAATTCGAGTAGCCGTTCTGACAAGCATGGTGGGGTTACACTGGTCCTAAGCACGCCCACCTGTTAGACTTCCCTCCCTTTTAAGCTGGCGACAACCTCATCGTGAAAACCTCCTCCTTCTCCACCCTCCCGCTGGCGCCGGCGTTACTCAGCAACCTGGATAGCCTTGGCTACCACGAAATGACCACCATCCAGGCGCAGAGCCTGCCGGTGATCCTCGAGCGGCGCGACCTGATCGCCCAGGCCAAGACCGGCAGCGGCAAGACCGCGGCCTTCGGCATCGGCATCCTGCACAAGCTCAATCCCAGCTATTTCGCGATCCAGGCGCTGGTGCTGTGCCCTACGCGCGAGCTGGCGGACCAGGTCGCCAAGGAACTGCGGCGGCTAGCGCGCTTCGCCGACAACGTCAAGATCCTGACCCTGTGCGGCGGCACGCCGATGGGCCCGCAGATCGGCTCGCTGGAACATGGCGCCCATATCATCGTCGGCACGCCGGGACGCATCCGCGACCATATCGGCCGCGGCAGCATCAACCTCGGCACCGTGCAGACGCTGGTGCTGGACGAAGCCGACCGCATGGTCGACATGGGCTTTTACGAAGAAATCTCAGGCATCGTCAGCGCCTGCCCGGCGCGCCGCCAGACCTTGCTGTTTTCCGCGACCTACCCGGACGACATCCGCAAGGCCAGCGCGGAATTCCTGCGCGATGCGGTCGAAGTCAAGGTCGAAGCGCAGCACGATACCGGCCGCATCGAACAGCGTTTTTACGAAGTTAGCTACGAGGGCCGCAATGCAGCCGTGGCGCAGCTGCTGAACCACTACAGGCCGGTCTCGACCATCGCCTTTTGCAACACCAAGATCCATTGCCGCGAACTGGCCGATGAACTGCGCGCGCAGGGCTTCAGCGCGCTGGCGCTGTACGGCGAACTGGAGCAGCGCGAACGCGACGAAATCCTGGTGCGCTTCGCCAACCAGAGCTGCTCGGTGCTGGTCGCCACCGACGTTGCCGCCCGCGGCCTCGACATCCAGACCCTGGGCGCGGTCATCAATGTCGATGTTTCCAAGGACACCGAAGTCCACATCCACCGCGTCGGCCGCACCGGCCGCGGCCAGGACCGGGGACTGGCGCTGAGCTTGTGCGCGCCGAACGAAAAGAAATGGGTCAAGCTGATCGAGGACTACCAGCAAGGACCGGTCAGCTGGTTCGACCTCGATGCGCTGGAGCCGGCCGAAGGCGAACCGCTCACCGCGCCGATGCTGACGCTGTGCATCATGGGCGGCAAGAAAGACAAGCTGCGCCCGGGCGACCTGCTGGGCGCGCTGACCGGCGATGTCGGCCTGAGCAAGGAACAGGTCGGCAAGATCAGCGTGTTCGAATTCGTGACTTATGTGGCGCTGGATAAACGCATCGCCAAGCAGGCATTCGGCAAACTTAGCAACGGCAATATCAAGGGCAAGAGCTTCAAGATGCGTTTCATTTAAATCCAGGCGCCGACGGGTCGCATCAGAAACATAGATAAATCAACAATTATTTTTGTATGTTCACTCAAGCCCCACGACGGCAAAAGTGTGTTAAATTTCCCAATGGAAACTTTTTTTGTGAGCGCGGAAATCCGAGGCCCGCGCCGCAACTGAAGCCAGAAAAGGCATACAGGTCGTGATTCCAAGTGCTAGCTGATGTGACGTTGCAATACCGTTTCCCAAGCCGTTCCCTGTCGATGGCCTGAACGCGGTTTTGCAGCAGAAGAAAAGAATTTCCTTCCATGAAAAACACACATTTTTTACGGGAGTGCAGGTATGTTTAGTTGGCAAGAGCAGCAAATGCAGTCTATGTTGGGCGCGAAATCCGCGCCCGTCCTTTTTAACGCCTTGTCCGGAGTCGCCAAGCAGCTGGGTTTTGACTACTGCGCTTACGACATGCGCTTGCCCTGGCCCGTAGCCGAACCCAAGGTCGTCAGCCTGAACAACTACCCGACGACCTGGCAGCAGCGCTACATGCAGGAGCGCTACGAAAAAATCGACCCCACCGTGGCGCATGGCAGGCACTCGAACCTGCCCATGGTCTGGTCCGACAAGCACGTCGCCAGCAACCGCTCGTTCTGGGAAGATGCGCGTTCGCATGGTCTGCACGCAGGCTGGGCGCAATCCTGCCATGACGCCAAAGGCATTTCCGGCCTGCTCAACCTGTCGCGTTCGGATGACAGCGTCTCGCACAAGGAATTGCGTGAAATCTCGCTCAGGCTGTCGTGGCTGGTGGGGGTTGCGCATGAGGGCCTGTCGCTGCTGCTGATCGAAAAACACATGCCGGAAGCCGCCACGCAGCTGACTTCGCGCGAAATCGAAGTGCTGCGCTGGACCGCTGACGGCAAGACGTCGGGCGAAGTCAGCGAGATCATGAATATCACCGACCGCACGGTGAATTTCCATATCTCGAACACCTTGAAAAAACTCAACGCCACCAACAAGACCGCAGCGGCCATCAAGGCCGCGATGTTCGGCATCCTGTAACCGCTCCGGGCGCTGCCCCGGCGCCGGAATCCCGCGCAAACCCTGTCAATCCGGCCCTGGCCGGATTTTTTTTGCCCGCCCCTGTCTCACATGCCGCCGCGTCCCACCTGTCAACCTTGACAGTTACGCCAAGCGCCCCATGCATTTCAAAATTAATTCACTAATTCTGACTAAGGACACCATTGATGAACGTTATTTCCGGGGCCGCCGCCGAGTTGTCAAGTGAACTATTTTCGAAAATCTCCAGCTACCGCCACAAGGTTTTTGTCGAAACACTGCAATGGAAACTGGAGACCAAGGACGGCGCAGAACTGGATCAATTTGACCATGCCGACACGATCTATGTAGTGGCGCAGGACAACCGCGGTGAAGTCAACGGCTGCGCCCGCCTGCTGCCGACCAACCAGCCCTATCTGCTGAGCGAAGTATTCCCGCAACTGCTGAAAGGCGCCGCGCCGCCATGCACCACCGAAGTGTGGGAGCTGTCGCGCTTTGCCGCAGTCGATTTCAGCAAGAAAAACGAAACGCCGCTGGGACAGGTTTCTTCATCCAACGCCTACCAGCTGCTGCAGGCCTCGATCGACTGCGCCGCCCACCGCGGCGCCAAGCGCCTGATCACCGTTTCGCCGATAGGCATCGAGCGCTGGCTGCTGCGCGGCGGTTTTAAAGCGCACCGTTCGGGACCACCCATGCTGGTCGACGGCCATCGCATTTTTGCCTGCCTGATCGACGTCTAGGCAAGCTGCGTTTTCCGGGTCTTGCGGTAACAGCGGCGCCAGGCGCATGGTGCACAATCAGGCCTCGCGGCAGCGCTGCCGGCGGCGATTGACATGCGATGGAAACCTCCCTTATTGTGAATCACGATATCAACGCAATAAGGAAACAGCACAATGAGCATCTGGGGCAAAGCCAATCTATTGCGGGCGCGCGACGGCCATGAGGCCAAGGTGCTGTCGGTCGAGCTGTTCTTTGACCTGGTCTATGTCTTTGCAGTCACCCAGCTATCCCACCATCTGCTGGAAAACCTGACGCCCTTGGGAGCCATCCAGACCCTGGTCTTGTGGTTTGCGGTCTGGCTGGTCTGGCAATACACCTGCTGGGTGACCAACTGGTTCGACCCGGACGCCATGCCGATCCGGCTGCTGCTGTTCGCCATCATGCTGGTCGGCCTGGTGATGTCGGCGGTATTGCCGGATGCATTCGGCGAACGCGGCCTGGTTTTTGCGGTGTGCTACGCCAGCATGCAGATCGGCCGCACCCTGTTTGTAGTATTCCACCTGGGCCGCCACCATGCCCTGAGCAAGAACTTCCAGCGCATGCTTGGCTGGCTCTGCATCTCGGGCGCATTCTGGATTGCCGGCGGCCTGTCGCAAGGTTATTACCGGCTGCTGTTCTGGACGCTGGCGGTAGCCTGCGAATACCTGTCGCCGATGATCGGCCTGTGGCTGCCGGTGCTGGGCCGCTCGCGGACCCAGGACTGGACCATTGAAGGCGGCCATATGGCCGAGCGCTGCCAGCTGTTCGTGATCGTCGCGCTGGGCGAGTCGATCCTGGTGACCGGCGCCACCATCGGCCACATGGCGCACTGGGATGCGCCGACCCTGATCGCTTTCCTGGTGGCTTTCCTTGGCAGCCTGGCGATGTGGTGGATCTATTTCGACACCAGCAGCCAGGCCGGCACCGAAGCCATCGTCGAGTCCAAGGATCCGGGACGGATCGGCGCGTATTTCCACTACACCCACGTCCTCATCGTCGCCGGCGTGATCATCACCGCGGTCGGCAACGAGCTGGCGATCGCCCATCCGGCCGGCCACATAGAGACCAGATCGCTGGCGGTGCTGGTCGGCGGGCCGATGGCTTACCTGCTCGGCAACGGCGTCTACAAGACCGTGGTCTACCGCCTGTTTCCGTTTTCGCATGTGATCGGACTGGCGCTGCTGGCGATACTGGTCCCGTTCGCGTATTACACCGACCAGCTGATGATTTCCGGCCTGACCACCGTGATACTGATCGTCGTCGCCATCCAGGAAAGCATTTCGCGGCGCCGCACGCGGCGCGCCGAATGAGGCAAGGGACCTAAGCCGGGCTGGCGACCCCGGTACTGGCAGTGCCCGCAGCCCGCAGGCGCGCCACATCGCGCGCCGGCGGCGAGCCGAACATGCGGTTGTACTCGCGGCTGAATTGCGAAGGACTTTCATAACCCACCAGGTGCCCTGCGGTGGCGGCATCGCCGACCTGGGTAAACAACAGCCGGCGCGCCTCCTGCAGCCTGAGCTGTTTCTGGTACTGCAACGGCGTCATCGCCGTCACCGCCTTGAAATGATGATGCAGCGAAGAGGAACTCATGTTCGCTTCGCGCGCCAGGTTTTCTATCCGCAGCGGCAGCCGGTAGTCGCGCTTGATCAGTTCGATCGCCTTGACCACGTGCTGCGACTGGCTGTCGGTCATGGCGATCTGCTGCAGCATGCCGCCCTGTTCATCCTGCAGCAGCCGGTACAGGATTTCACGCATCGCCAGCGGCGCCAGCACCGGGATGTCCTGCGGCGTCGCCAGCAGCTGCATCAGGCGCAGCACCGCATCGAGCAGGCTCGAATTGGCCCGGCTGACGAACATGCCGCGCGCCGGCAGATCCGGCTTTCTGGCACGCACCTCGCCGGCCATGATCATGTCGCCGATGTCCTTCGGATCAAGGTCCAGGCGCACGCACAGGTAAGGCAATGCCGGCGTGGCTTGCGTTACATGGCCCATGACCGGCAGGTCGACCGACACCACCAGGTACTGGGCCGAGTTGTAGACATAGACTTCGTCGGCCAGCATCGCCTGCTTCTGCCCCTGGGCGATGATGCACAAGGCCGGCTTATGCAAGCTGTGGGCCGGCGCCGAAGGTTGCGACAGCCGCATCAGGTTGAGCGGCGCTATCGCCGTCTGGTGCACGCCGTCGGTGCCGGTGTATTGCTCAATCAGGCGCGCCAGCTCGATTTGCTTGATCGACACCAAAGGGTCGGCGGCGGTCTCTTGGATTGATCCTGAATCTTTCATTTCCAGCCTCGTTTTCAGCATTTGCAGGGTTTGACCGAGTCTACTATTTTTCGATCGGACGCGGCGGCGCCGGGCTGCACATCTGGAGGATCAGGCAAGAAGTCGCGACGAAGCGACTATCCCGGGCTGGTCCCCGGCCGCTACATTGATAAGCATGTCCGGCGCCGACGGCGCGGGACCTGACCACATCAAGGAGAAACACATGCCTGGAATCAAGGATAAAGTTGTCATCGTCACCGGCGCCAGCAGCGGCATCGGCGAAGCCACCGCCCGCATACTGGCGGCACATGGCGCCCGGGTAGTGCTGGGCGCGCGCCGCACCGAACGCCTGGAAGTCCTGGCGGGATTGATCCGCACGGCTGGCGGCATAGCGGAATATCAAGCCCTGGATGTCACCAAGCGCAGCCAGCTTGAGGATATCGTGGCGCTCGCCAAAAGCCGCTTCGGCCGGGTCGACGTCATCGTCAACAATGCCGGGGTGATGCCGCTGTCGACGCTGGACCGGCTGAAGGTGGACGAATGGGAGCGCATGGTGGATGTCAACATCAAGGGCGTCCTGTACGGCATTGCCGCTGCCTTGCCGGTCATGCAAGCTCAGGGCAGCGGCCAGATCATCAACGTGGCTTCGGTCGGCGGCCATCGGGTGGTGCCCAGCGCGGCGGTATATTGCGCCACCAAGTTTGCGGTGCGTGCGATTTCCGACGGTTTGCGCCAGGAAGTCGACAACATCCGGGTGACGGTGATTTCGCCGGGAGTGACCGAATCGGAGCTGGCGGACAGCATCACCGACCCTGCCGCCAAGCTGGGAATGGAGACTTACCGCAAAATCTTCATTACGGCGGAGGCAGTCGCCCGTACCATCCTGTTTGCCATCGAACAGCCGGCGGACGTCGACCTCAGCGAGATCGTGGTGCGCCCGACGGCAAGTGCAGCCTAAGATCGTTGCGTCATGAAAAAACAGGCCAGCCGGTCAAGGCTGGCCTGCCCCACCTCCCTGAATCTGAATCGAAAACTATGCGCGCCCTTCCCAAGGCACGTACTTGCGCTGCAGCCAGCGCAGGCCATATTCAAAACCTGAGGCAATCAGGGCGATCACCAGGATCCCCATGATGACGACGTCGGTCACCAGGAATTGCGCCGCCGACTGGATCATGAAACCCAGTCCGCGCGTGGCCGCAATCAGCTCCGCCGCCACCAGGGTCGACCAGCCGACGCCCAGTCCGATGCGGATCCCGGTCAGCACGTCCGGCACCGCCGACGGCAGGATGACGAAACGGACCAGCTGCCAGCGCGATGCGCCCAGCGACCGCGCTGCCCGCAAGCGGTTCTGGTCGACGCGCCGCACGCCATGCAAGGTGGCGATCGCCAGCGGCGCGAAAATCGCCAGGTAGATCAGCAGCACCTTGGACAGTTCGCCGATGCCGAACCAGATCACGATCAGCGGCAAATAAGCCAAAGGCGGGATCGGCCGGTAAAACTCGATCAGCGGATCGAACACTGCGCGCGCACGGCTGCTCAAGCCGATCAGGATGCCCACCGGGATGGCGCTGGCGATGGCCAGCAGCAGCGCGGCGAATACCCGGGCGACGCTGGTGGCGGCATGCTGCCACAGGGTGGCGTCGACAAAACCGTCGAGCGCCACTGCCTTGAATTTGCCCAATACCGCCAGCGGCGACGGCAGGAACAGCGGCGGCACCAGCCCCAGGGCGCTGGCCAGCCACCACAAACCCAGCAAACCCGCCACCGTCAGCAGGGTGATGCTGCGCTCTGAAATGGCGCGCCGGGTCTTGGTTTTCGGCACCGCCTGACGCCGCTGGGCAGCGCTTGGCGACACCTCAGGCTCCTGCGGCAACTCAAGTTCAAGCGGTGAAAACGTCACGGACAATTCGCTCATGCCGGCGCCTCCTCCAGCCCGGCGTCGTTGCGTGCAGCCTGGCGCGGATGCAGCAGCTGCTCGAGGATTTCCTCCCGCATGCCGACGAAGCGCGGATCGGACTTGATGCTGCGCGCCGGTTCGCCGGCGGCGAAACGCGCCCCGAATTCAAGCTGGCGCACGCTTTCCACCCGCCCCGGCCGCGCCCGCAGCAGCACCAGGTCGGTCGCCAGGAACAAGGCTTCTTCCACGCTGTGGGTAATCATGAAGATGCCTTTGCCGGAGGTTTTCCAGACTTGCAGCAGATGTTCTTGCATGTGTTCGCGCGTCAAGGCGTCGAGCGCGCCCAGCGGCTCGTCCAGCAACAGGAAACGCGGATCCACCGCCAGCGCGCGCGCCAGGCTGACGCGCTGGCGCATGCCGCCGGACAGCTCCCAGATGGCGGCGTCGGCGTAATCCTGCAGCCCGGTCAGCGCCAGGTATTCGCGCGCCTTGGCATGGCGCTGCTGCAACGGCTGCCCGGCCAGGCGCAGCCCGAACGCCACATTTTCCTGCACCGTCTGCCATGGCAGCAAGGTATCGTTCTGGAACACCACGCCGCGCTCCGCGCCCGGTCCGCTGACCGGCACGCTGTCGAGGCTGACGGAACCCGAACTCGGCGCCAGGAACCCGGCGATCAGGTTGAGCAAGGTCGTCTTGCCGCAGCCGGATTCGCCGATCACCACGGTAAACCGGCCGTCATGCAGATCCAGCGACAGGTCGTGCAAGACAGGCCGTACGGCGCCGGGGTAGCGCACTCCCACGGATTGCAGGCGGATCATGCCAACTCCTTATTGAAGCGCGGCTTGTTTGACAAACGCCGGATTGACATAGGATTGGTAGTCCGGCAATACGCGTTCTACTTTCTTTTGCTCCTGCAGGAAGCCGGAAGTCGCCGCCAGTGCCTTGACGGTCGAGCCGCCCAGCAGCTGCTCCTGTTCGCTCAGGGTAGGAAAGCCGCTGCCGGCCAGCAGTTCAGCGATATCGCTCTGCTTGGCGGCGGTCAGGCGGGCGATTTTCTCGAACTGCGGTGAACCGGCTTTCCAGTCCGCGCCGTGGCTGCGGTAATCGGCGTAGGCTTTGCCGGTGACCTTGACGAAGGCGGTCACGAAATCGGGATGCTTTTGCGCAAAATCCTTGCGCACGATCCAGGCGTCGAATGTCGGCGCGCCCCACTTGGCGACCTCGGCTGAATTGGTCAGGATCTTGCCGGATTCCTTGACCTTGCCCAGCGCCGGATCCCAGACATAGGCGGCGTCGATATCGCCGCGTTGCCATGCCGCGGTGATTTCCTGCGGCCGCAGGTTCAGTATCTGCACCTTGGAAGCAGGAATGCCCCAGTGCTTGAGCGCCGCCAGCAGGCTGTAGTGGGTGGTTGAAACGAACGGCACCGCGATCTTCTTGCCGACCAGGTCCTGCGCCGTCTTGATGCCGCTGCCGTTACGCACCACCAGCGCTTCAGCCTGGCCGATCTGGGCCGCGACCAGGATGGTTTCTATCGGCAGTTCACGGCTGGCCGCGGCTGCCAGCGGGCTGCTGCCGACATAACCCACCTGGATGTCGCCCGACGCCACCGCAGTGATCACGTCGGCGCCGCTGTCGAATTTCTTCCAGTTGATTTTCCAGCCGCTGGCCTTTTCATATGCGCCGTCAGCCTGGGCCACTTTGGCCGGCTCGACCACCGTCTGGTAGGCAATATTGACTTCCTGTTCGGCGGCGCCGGCGCGGCCGGCCAGCACCGCGATGACTGAAGCAGCCGCCAAGGCTGGCAAACGTTTGAAAATATTGGCAATCATGCAAACCCTCGTTGTGATTGAATCGATCGATGGAATTGAATGCCCTGGCTGATGCAACGCTAAGGCTTTGGCGCAAAGTTAATCGATTCGGGCAACTAGCAGAACGAAGCTTTTCGGCAATGCTTATATGGTTTTCGCCTGGCGTAGGCGGCGTAAAGAGATAGTTAAGTAACCTTTTAAACAAATAAGATACTAAACTATCCTTTCCAGAAAAAGATACTATACTATCCTTATATCCATAAAAGATAGTTTACTAACCTCCATGAAAACCTTGAACGAACTCTCTGCCATCCTGCGCCAAGCCAAGGACCGGCTGGCCTTGCCGGTCATTGCCATGAGCCGTGACAGCGGCCTGACGACGGTGACGATACGCGGTGTCCTGGCCGGCAAGAACGACCCTCGCCTCAGCACCTTGATGACGATTGCCGATCAGCTGGGACTGGAACTGATGCTGCTGCCCAAGGCCGTGGCGTCTTCGATTGCCGCAAATGCGCCCGCCGAGGAAGAAGTGCAAAGCCTGGTGGCTGCGGCGCTGGCGCGGCAGGGAGCGCGCCGATGAACCTGAGCGCACTGGATATCTTCGTGGCAGAGCGCCTGGCGGGCGTCCTGTTTCAGTACGGCGACATGGTGCGTTTCCAGGTCGACCCGGCCTATGCACAAGACCCGCAGCGGCCAACCTTGTCGCTTTCCATGCGCGCCGCCACGCCGCAGCAGGACATGGCCTTGCTGCTCAACCCTCTGGCGGCGATGTTCAACTCGCCAGGCCAGATGCGGCTGCCCGCCTTCTTCCAGAACCTGTTGCCGGAAGGCCTATTGCGCAAGCAGATCGCGTTCGAGCGCAAATGCGCGGAAGACGACCATTTCGAGCTGCTGGCAGCCTGCGGCCGCGACTTGCCGGGCGCCGTCAAGGCCATCCCGACCAGACTGACGCGGGCGATGATGACGCGCCTGGTGACGCAAGGCAAGGAAGCCATCGAAGAAAGCGTGATCGCCGCGCCGCTGGTGGACGGCGTCTCGATCTCCGGCATGCAGCCGAAACTGGCCCTGATCCTGGAAGGCGGCAGGTATGTCAGCCGCACCCGCCACAAAGACGCTCACATCATCGGCAAGCTGCCCACCGCGCAATACGACCGCCTGCCGGAAGTCGAACACCTGTCGCTGCAGCTGGCGCAAGCCGCCGGCGTAACCGTATGCAGCGCCAGCCTGCAGCCGCTGGCCGCGATCATGGCCGAGCATCCGCATGCGGCGGAAGAGCAGCAGCAATTCCTGGCCGTGCAGCGCTTCGACCGCGACCAGCCGGGCCGCCTCCATGTCGAAGATTTTTGCCAGATACTGGCGGTCGATCCTGACAAAAAATATACGGGCGCCAGCTATGCCGACATGGCGCTGGTGATGCAAGCCGTGCCGGGACTGGGCGAAGCTGCCTGCCATGAGCTGCTGCGCCGCATCGCCGTCAACGAACTGATCGGCAATTACGACGCCCACCTGAAAAATTTCGGCGTCCGCTACCTGGCCGACGGCAGCATCGAATTCTCGCCGGCCTACGACGTCGTGGCGTACAGCGTGTACCTGAACGGCAGCGGCCATGCCCTCAAGTTTGCCGAAGGCCAGGCCAAGCGCTCATTCCTGTCGCCGCTTACCTTGCGCGCCTTCGCCAACCGCAGCGGCCTGCTGGAGCCGCCGCTGCGCCACGTCATCGGCGAGGTCTGCAAAAAAGCCCTGGCGGCGTGGCCGGACCTGATTGCCGCCAGTCAGTTGCTGCCGCACCAGAAAACCAGGCTGACCGACTACTTCATGAATCGCGGCATCATCGCCGGCTTGCGTGCAAGGCAGGCCAGGCAGAGCGCAAAAGCCGCAGCCGGTTAGTGCCTCGCGCCATCGATGCAAAAACGCCCGCCATGCGAAAAAATGGCCGGAATCCGCTAATATCACACCCTTTCCCCGTTTAAGGACAAGCAATGCCAGCAACCGCAGACCAAGCCCAGCCAGGAATCCTCGAAGCACTCGCGCCACTCGGCCGTTCACTCACGTTCCGCCTCAGCGGCCACAGCCCACAAGCCGCGCTGGCACGGCTGCGCGAAGTTTTTGCGGCGGACTGGGGCGTGGTTGGACTGGGCGCGCCCCTGGTCCAGGCGCTGGAGCAGCATGTCGGCGGCCTGCGTCCGTTTCCGGCGCTTGAAGGACAGGGCTGCGCGGCGCCGTCGACCCAGCAGGCCATGTGGATCCTGCTGCGCGGCAGCGACCGCAGCAGCCTGTTCGAACGCACCGCGCAACTGGTTGCGCTGCTGGGCGACGAATTGGTATTGGAAGACGCGCTGGATACTTTCCGCTATCGCGACAGCCGCGACCTGACCGGCTACGAAGACGGCACCGAAAACCCCAAGGCGGCGGCAGCCATCGCCGCCGCGCTGGTAGCGGACGGCGCGGGACGCCAGGGCTCGAGCTTTGTCGCGGTACAGCGCTGGATCCACGACCTGCCGCGTTTCCGCGGTTTCCCCGCCGCGCAGCGCGATGCCACCATCGGCCGCCAGATCGCCGACAACGAGGAAATCGAAGATGCGCCGGAATCGGCCCACGCCAAACGCACCGCACAGGAAAGTTTTACACCCGAGGCATACATGGTGCGCCACTCCATGCCATGGGACAACGGCTTGCAGCAAGGGACCGAATTCATCGCCTACGGCGAATCCAGCGACCGTTTTGAAAACGTCTTGCGCCGCATGCTGGGCCATGAAGACGGCATCGTCGACGCCCTGTTCAGTTTTTCGCGCCCGGTCACCGGCGGCTACTACTGGTGCCCGCCGCTGCAGGACGGCCGCCTCGACCTGTCCAGCATCGGCATCTGAGCCGGCGCCAGCATGACTGCCATCCAGCTCTCCGTTCCTGCCGCGCGCGCTCTGCAACTGGCGGCCCAGGGATTGCTCAGTCCGGTGCGCAAGAAAGCCGTCAAGCAAGACGTGCTGGCCGCCATCCGGCAAATGGGCGTGCTGCAGATAGACACTATCCACGTGGTGGCGCGCAGCCCCTACCTGGTGTTGTGGAGCCGGCTAGGCAATTACCAGCCGTGCTGGCTGGACGAGTTGCTGGAGGAACGCCGGCTGTTCGAATACTGGGCGCATGAAGCCAGTTTCCTGCCGATCGAGGATTACGGCCTGTACCGGCACCGCATGATCGACCCCGGCTCCATGGGCTGGAAGTATTCGGCCAAATGGATGGAAGAGCATGGCGCCGCCATAGAGCTGCTGCTGCAGCATATCCGCCGGCACGGCCCGGTGCGTTCGGCCGATTTCAAGCGTACCGACGGCAAGGGCGGCGGCTGGTGGGAATGGAAACCGGAGAAGCGTTCGCTCGAAGTGCTGTTCACGGCCGGCCGCCTGATGATCGCCAAGCGCCACAATTTCCATCGCATCTACGATCTCGCCGAGCGCATCTTGCCGGATTGGGACGATGCCCGCATGCCCTCCACCGCGGAAACCCAGCGCACCCTGCTGCTCAAGGCGGTGCAAGCGATGGGGATAGCGAAAGCGAGCTGGATCGGCGACTACTTCCGCACCGCCAAGAGCCGCCCCAGCCCCGACCCCGAGATCCTGGCCGACGATGGCAGCCTGCTGCGGGCGACGGTGGACGGCTGGCAGCAGCCGCTGTATATCCATCCGGCGCATCGCGAACTGGCGCTGGCCGCCGCCGGCGGCTTGCTGAAACCCAGCGCCACCAGCCTGCTCTCGCCTTTCGATCCGCTGGTATGGGACCGCAAGCGGGCGCTGGAACTGTTCGATTTCGATTACCGGCTTGAGTGTTACACGCCGGAAGCCAAGCGCAGCTACGGTTATTTCACGCTGCCCATCCTGCATCGCGGCGCGCTGGCGGGACGGCTGGACGCCAAGGCGCACCGCAGCCAGGGCGTGTTCCAGGTCAAGGCGCTGTACCTGGAGCCCGGCACCCGCACCAGCCAGAGATTCGTGACCGAACTGGCGGCGACACTGCGGCGTTTTGCCGCCTGGCACGGTACGCCGCAGGTGGCCATCGACCAATGCACGCCTAGGGCCTTCCGCTCCATGCTCAAGGCAGCGCTGGCTTAGGGCCTTGCTGCCGATAGGCCCTAGCCGGCGTTCAGCAGGTTCCTGTCGACGCCTATGCCAAAAGCGCGTGGCCGCCCGATGCCGTAACCCTGGGCGAAATCGACGCCGATCTCGGTCAGCGTACCGATAATCCGTTCATTGACGGCAAATTCGGCAATCGTCTGTTTCCCCATCAAATGGCCGATCTTGTTGATCGCCTCCACCATCGCATAATCGGTCGGGCTGTTCAGCATGTCTTTGACAAAACCGCCGTCGATCTTGATGAAATCGACCGGCAGGTTCTTCAGGTAGGCAAAGGAAGACATGCCGGCGCCGAAATCGTCCAGCGCAAAACGATAGCCAACGCCCCTCAGTTCCTGGATAAAATGCGCGGCTTTGGCAAAATTGGCGATCGCGCTGGTCTCGGTAATCTCAAAGCAGATGATCTGCGGCGCAATGCCGTATTTGACGTGCTGTTCCTGCACGAAATTGAGGAAATTGCTGTCGCCTATGCTGGTGCCGGAAAGGTTGATGGCGCAGGTCTGGATTTCCCGGCCGCGCCCTTGCTGGCGCATTTTGGCCAGGGTGGCGAATACCGTCGAGACCACCCAGCGATCGATGGCCGGCATCAGGTTGTAGCGTTCCGCGGCAGGAATGAACACCATCGGCAGCACCAGGTTGTCGTCCTTGTCCAGCATCCGCAGCAGAATCTCGAAATGCGCGCCGTGGCTGGGAGGCTTGCCCAACGCGGCGATTTCCTGCGAGAACAGGCAGAACCGCCCATGCGTGAGCGCCTCGTTGATACGGGTAATCCACTCCATCTCGCCGTGCCGTATCGACAGCTCGCTGTCGTCCAGCCGATACTCGTGCACCCGGTTGCGGCCTTTCTCCTTGGCCAGGTAGCAGGCGGCGTCGACCGCGCTCATGATCTGGCCCAGCGTATGCATTTCGCCCGCCAGGTTGATCAGGCCGATGCTGACGCCGATGGTGAACGGCTTGTTGGTCCACACGAACTGGAAGTCGGCGACGGTCTGCCGCAGTCCTTCGGCGATCCGCAGCGAATGCTCGACCGGGCAATTCTCCAGCAAGACGCCGAATTCGTCCCCGCCCAGGCGCGCAATGGTGTCGGTATCGCGCAGGCGCTGTTTCAGCAAGACGCTGACCTGCCGGATCAGCTCATCGCCGGCGGCATGGCCGCAGGTGTCGTTGACCACCTTGAACTGGTCCAGGTCCAGGTACAGCACCGCATGCAGGCGCTGCTGGTCGCGCGAGGTAATCATCGCCACCGTCAGGCGCCGTTCGAACTCGCGCCGGTTGATGAGCCCGGTCAGTTCGTCGTGGCTGGCCTGGTACGACAGCTGGGCCGCATATTCGCGGTCCTTGCTGACATCGTGCAGCACCAGCACCGTGCCGATGGTTTCGCCGCTCAGGTTGCGGATCGGCTCGGCCGACAGGTTAACCGCGACTTCGCTGCCGTCGTCGCAGACCAGCAGCAGGTTGGAAGCCCTGTCGACGGGCATGCTGTTGTCGAGGATCTGGGGAATCAGGTCGGGAATCCGGTTGCCCGAGCTTTCGCCCACCACGTTGAGGATTTTTTCCAGTGGCAAGCCGCGCGCCGAGGCCAGCGTCCAGCGGGTCAGGATTTCCGCCGTCGGGTTCAGGTACTCGACCAGGCCGTCGGTGCTGAGCGTAATCACCGCCTCGCCGATCGACTCCAGCGTCACCTGGGCGCGCTCCTTGGCGGCATACAGCTGCTCTTCGGAACGCTTGCGGGCGGTGATGTCGGTAAACGAGCCGGCCATGCGCACCGGCTCCCCCGCAGCATTGCTGGTGGATTGCGCGCACGAACGCACCCAGCGCAATTCTCCTCCCTTGGTGACAATCCGGAATTCGATGTCGCACGGCGAATTGTCGTGCAGGTGCGAAGTCAGTTTGGCGCGTACCGCATCCAGGTCGGAAGGATAGATGCAGTTAAGGAACTGCAGCGGCGTCGGCTCGTCGTCTTCCAGGGAATAACCTAGCAATTCCTTCAGGCGCGGGGAATAGTAGATATTGTCAGCCTCGATGTCCCAGTCCCACAGGCCGTCGTTACTGCCCAGCATCGCCAGCTGCAGCCGCTCCTGGCTGACTTTCAGCGCTTCTTCGAACTGGTCGCTCTTGGTCAGGATATAGCGGGAAATCCAGCTGCCGAAAACCATCAGCCCGACGGCGATGGCCAGCGTCGCAAACAGCAGCAGGCGCTGGACCTCGCGCGACGATTCGCCCAGGCTGGCTGAAAAGCGCAATTCGAGGGGCGTCAATTCCGCGTCTATCTCGCGGATGCGGGCGACGCTGGCGATCATCGCCTGTGGATCGGGGTTGCCGGCATTGATCGCCGCGTGCAGGCGGTCGGCTTCCGTGCTCAGTTCCTGGATCAGCTTGTCGCCGATCTTCCAGTTCGCGACCGGTTCCCGCAGCAGGCTGAAATTCTTGAAGTTGCGGTACAGGCTGACGATGCCGTCAATGTCGTCGGGGTGATTGCCGCCGTCGAGGAAACCCTGGCGCACCACTTGCAGGTCAGGATCGGCTTTATCCAGCTCGTCCCTGGCGCGCCGGTCGCCGATCGGCACCGCCAGCGCCTTCAGCACCTTCTGGTAGTCGAGGTCGGCATGCGTCACCGTATATTGGTTCAGGTGGAATACCGCCTCCTTCTGCGCCTTCGACCACAGGCTCTCGCCGCCGACAAAAGCGCGCACCGAAGACAGGATATTCATGCTGAACGCCAGCAGCCCCACCATCAAGGCGACGATCGCCAGGAAAGGCAAGACCACCTTGACCCAGCGCATGCCGCCGTCCATGGTGAAAAATTTCTTCAATCGCTGCATCACAAAACCTCACTGATAAAAACAGCACAGTCAGAAAGCTTTAGCGGAATTGCAGGAAATTGCGAAAAACAACACTACTTGAAACCGGCGCCCGAATGGCCCATCATACGGCCAATAGTTTCCTATTAGCAAGTTCATTAGCAACAGATAAAAAAACAGATAAAACAATGCGCGGCTTGCAGCCGGAAAGCAGCCGCGGGCCGGCCATCTGAAGGTGCTGGGATAACCACGGGCGGGGCTCGCCGCGGGCCGGGAAATCGTACCGCAGGCCCAGTGCAAAATTGTCTGAACGTTACCGATACCAGCCGTGCTACCATCGCCGCCTTGCTGTCTTTCTCCTGTCTTTTTTACTTGCCTCATCCATGACCCAGTCTTTGCTCGTCGATACCGCGGCTGCCAGCGATTTTTCAGCCCATCCAGACATTTTGCAGGGGCCGCTGCGGCCCGAGCTGATACGGGACGAGGTGCTGGCAGACCTGCTCGAAGCCACTGCCGCGCGCCTGCCGGACCAGGTCGCCATGGTGTTCGGCGAACGCCGGCTGACTTACCGGGAACTCAACCAATACGCAGACCTGGTCGCTTCGCGACTGATCGCGGCGGGCGTCGGCCCGGGCCAGATCGTCGGCCTTTGGCTGCCGCGCGGGATCGACCTGCTGGTGATGCAGGCCGGCATTGCCAAAAGCGGGGCCGCCTGGCTGCCGCTGGATGCGGATACGCCGCCGGACCGGATCGCCGTCTGCCTGGAGGACGCGCAAGCGCCGGGCATCGTCAGCTGCCAGCAATTCGCGCCGCGCCTGGACCAAGGCCAATGCCAGGTCTGGACCGCCGAACAGCTGCTGGCGCCCCCCGAGGCACCGCTGCTGCGGCGCCAGCAGGTGCAGCGCAGCGACCCGGCTTATGTCATCTACACCTCCGGTTCGACCGGCAAACCGAAGGGCATCGCCATCACCCAAGGCGCCATATGCCATTTCCTGCGCAGTGAAAACGCGGTATTGGGCGTCGCCGCCAGCGACCGCGTCTACCAGGGCTTTTCGGTAGCCTTCGACATGTCGTTCGAAGAAATCTGGATCAGCTACCTGGCCGGCGCCACGCTCTGGATAGCCCCCAAGGAACTGGCCTCGGATCCGGAAGCCTTGCCGCTCGCGCTGGCGGCGCAGGGCGTCACCGTATTGCACGCGGTGCCGACCCTGCTGGCCCTGTTCAACCAGGATGTGCCAAGCCTGCGCATCATCAACCTGGGCGGCGAAATGTGCCCCGAGGCGCTGGTCAGCCGCTGGGCCAAGCCGGAATCGGGCCGCCATATCTTCAATACCTACGGCCCGACCGAAGCGACGGTATCGGCCAGCCTGGCCGAACTGCGCGCCAACGAAGTCGTGACCATAGGCCGGCCCTTGCCCAATTACGGTTTGCTGGTGATTAAGGTGGTAACTGAGCCGGCGCTGGAAAACGGTTTGCGCCTGCTGCCGCGCGGCGAAACCGGCGAATTGTGCATTACCGGCCCCGGCGTTGCCGAAGGCTATCTGGGGCGCCCGGAACTGACCGCCGAGAAATTCCTGGCCAATCCCTGGGCCAGCGGCGAACATGACCGCCGCCTGTACCGCACCGGCGACCTGGCCCGGATCGAGGCCGACGGCCGGGTCCAATGCCTGGGCCGCACCGACGACCAGGTAAAGATCCGCGGCTTCCGCGTCGAATTGGGTGAAATCGAGGAAGTATTGGCGCGCCAGCCGGGAGTCGGCACGGTGGCGGTGATATTGCGCCAGGAAGACGGCATCGACCAGCTGATCGCCTTCATCGTCGCCGAAAGCGGCACGGAAATCGTCCCCGCGGCGCTGCGCGGCGCCCTGGCCGAACGGCTGCCGCCCTACATGGTGCCAGGCTTCTTCGAAGCGATGCAGGAGATGCCGCGCCTGACATCCGGCAAGATCGACCGCAAGGCGCTGAAAGCCCGGCCGCTGGCGGCAATCAGCGCCGGCGGCCTTGATTCCGACGTCCCTGAAACGCCGGCCGAAGTTGCCTTGTTCACGGCGCTCAACAAACTGTTCCCCGGCCAGCCTATCCAGCGCAGCGCCGATTTCTTCAACGACCTCGGCGGCCATTCGCTGTTCGCGGCAAAACTTGCCTCCGCCCTGCGCGCCAACCCCGATTTTGCCCACGTGACGGTGCGCGACATTTACATGAACCGCACCGTCGGCCGCATCGCCCAGGTGCTGGCCGTGGCGCCGGCGGCCGGCATCGAGGTCGATACCAGCTGGAGCGCGCCGTCGGACCTGAAGCGCTGGCTGTGCGGCGCTGCCCAGGCTGCCGCCGTGCCGTGGCTGGTGGCGATGCGCATGATGCAATGGCTGGCGCCGTTTTTCACCTATCACTTTTTCACCGGCGATCCGGGCGATTCGATTGCCCTGGCAATCGTGGTGTCGGTAGGCGTATTCCTGCTGGCCACCCTGTTTGAGTTCGCCATTGCGATCGCCGCCAAATGGCTGATCGCGGGACGCCTGAAAGCCGGCCGCTATCCGCTCTGGGGCCTGACCTATTACCGCTGGTGGCTGGCGGACCGCCTGATCGAGGCGGCGCCGGCCTACCTGCTGAGCGGCTCGACCTTGTACAGCTGGTGGCTGCGGGCGCTGGGTGCGCGCATCGGCTCGGAAGTCATCATCGGCTCCATGACCTTGCGCGCGCACGACCTGCTTACCATAGAGGACGGCGTGAGCATCGGCAATGCCGTCAACTTTGAAAACGCCCGCGTCGAGCATGGCGAGCTGTGGCTAGGGCCGATCACGCTGCAGCGTGAAAGCTGCATCGGTTCCTATGTCGTCATGGAAGGCAACACGAATGTCGGCGCCTTCGGCCATGTGGAAGGCCAGAGCGCCATCAGCGAAGGCCAGGCGGTGCCGGCCGGCCGCATCTGGACCGGCTCCCCGGCGCGCGACGCCGGCGCTTTCGACCAGGCATCCAAACCGCCGCGGCCGCCGGTTACGCGCAGGCGCCAGCTGGGTGAGTCGATATTTTTCCTGTTCGGCGCCTTCCTGATCACCACCCTGTTCTTCATGCCGGTGTTCCCCAGCTTCATCCTGATCGACTGGCTCGACGATACCGATCGTTTCCCCTGGCTGCAAAGCAACGGCAATGTGCCGTTCCAGCTGTCCAAATATTTCGTCATGGCGTTCCCCGCCACTGCGGTGCTGATCGTGTGCACCGCCCTGCTCTCGGCCGGCATCCGCTGGAGCCTGCTGCCGCGCATGCGGGCCGGCAGCTGGCCGGTGCGCAGCAATATCTATTGCAGCAAATGGCTGGTCAACCAGATCCAGGAATCCAGCCTGAGCGTCTTGCATGGCGTCTACGCCACTGTCTACGCGCCCTACTGGTACCGCCTGCTGGGCGCAAAGGTGGGCCGCCATGCCGAGATTTCGACGGCGCTGGGCGTGGTGCCTGACATGCTGACCCTGGGCGACGATACCTTTATCGCCGATGCCGTATTGCTCGGCGACGAACAGATCGACGGCGGCTGGATGACCATGAAACCGACCGTGATCTCGCGCCGCAGCTTCGTCGGCAACGGCGCTTACGTGCCGGACGGCAGCATCCTGCCGGAAAACGTCTTGATCGGCGTCCACTCGCGTACGCCGGACAACGACCGCATGCGCCCGGGCGACACCTGGCTCGGTTCGCCGCCGATCAACCTGCCGGCGCGCGAGCAGACCAGCGGTTTCCCGGAACACCTGACGTTCCGTCCATCGCGCCGGCGCCGCCTGGGCCGCTCGCTGGTGGAAGGCTTCCGGATCGTTTCGCCGCATGCGATCGTGATCGCGGTCGGCTATACCGTGGTGCTGAACCTGATGCCGCTGGCCGGCGCCGGCCAATGGGGCGAGGTGATTTCCTTGCTCACCAGCGCCGGCCTGCTGTACGGCATCGGCACCTTCATCTTCATCGCCGCCCTCAAGTGGCTGCTGATCGGGCGCTACAAGAAATGCAGCGTGCCCATGTGGACGCGGTTCGTCTGGCTGTCGGAGGGCGTCACCAACCTGTATGAAGGGATCGCGATACCCAACTTCATGAACTACCTGCGCGGCACGCCGTGGCTGCCGCTGGCCTTGAACCTGCTGGGCTGCCATATCGGGCGCGGGGTATACATGAATACCACCGACATCACCGAGTTCGACTGCGTCACCATCGGCGACTACAGCGAACTGAACGCCCAGGCTTGTCCGCAGACCCACCTGTTCGAAGACCGGGTCATGAAGATCGACCACGTCCACATCGGCAGCCGGGTCTACATGGGGCCGCGCAGCTTTGTGCTGTATAGCGCGACGGTCAACGACAATGCCAAGCTGGGCGCGCTGACGCTGGTGATGAAAGGCGAATCGATCCCGGCAGGCACCAACTGGCGCGGCTGCCCGGCGGCGCCGGCAAAAAACTGAAAGGCGGCAGGGTTTCATCGTTGACAGCCGCGGCCGGGAGACTCATCAGCCTGGTCGCATTTTCTGCTGCCGACGCTGGATGGAACCAAGCAAAATTGGGCCAGAAAAGAAAAAAACCGCATAAACATTGATGTTTATGCGGTTTCTCTTTACTTCCAACACCAGTTACCTGGTGCCCACGGAGGGACTCGAACCCCCACACCTTGCGGCACATGGACCTGAACCATGCGCGTCTACCAATTCCGCCACGTGGGCCGTAATGCGAAGCCCCGTAAGACTCACTGCAATTCCGAAGACAGAATGATACGTGCATTTGATAGCTTCGGTCAATCGGAGTTTGCGATTTTTATGCAATTATTTACTACCCTTCATAGACGACGCCCCAAACCGGCACCGGATCAACGCTGCAACATCCATTCATGGGCGGGATCATTCTTGAAATGCCATTCGCGCCTGGGACCTGCCATCACGTTCAGGTAATAGCTGTCGTAGCCGTGCGGCGCCACTACCGGGTGATATCCGCGCGGCACCATGACCACGTCGTGGTTTTCCACCGCCATCGATTCATCCAGCGAACGATCGTCGGTGTACACGCGCTGGAACGCAAAACCCTGCGGCGGATTGAGGCGGTGGTAATAGGTCTCTTCGAGCGAACTCTCTTGCGGCAGGTTATCGGTATCGTGCTTGTGCGGCGGGTAACTTGAAGAATGGCCGCCGGGCGTCACGACTTCCACCACCAGCAAATGATCGGCCGGTTCAGTCTGCGGCAGGATGTCGCAGACATAACGGGTATTGCTGCCCTGCCCGCGCACCGAACGCTTGGCCATGCCGGGTTCGATCAGGCGCGCTGCCAGGCTGCCATGGCCAGGGGCGCTGCAAACCGCAATTTCGGCATCGCCATGGGCGCTGATGGTGACCGCATGGCTATGCGGCACATACACCGCATACGGCGAACTTTGGTCAAACACGCTTTGCCGTTCGCCGATTTCTTTCCATGCGTGGTCGCCGGCCTGCACGCTGACCACGCCGCGCAGCACCACGATGCACACCTCGCGCTCGGCGGTATCGAAGCGGATCCGTTCAGCAGCCGCCAGCCGATAGGCGGCAAAGCCGACAAAACGCCAGTTGGCCGATTGCGGCGTGACGCTGACGATTTCCCGCCCCTGCGCCTGGCCTTTGACAAGCAAGCTCATGCGGCCTCCTTTTCGTTGCCGATGGCTTGCACCAGCCCTGCCAGGTGGCGGTAGCCCATTTCGGCATATTGATAGCTCGGGGCGACGGCCGGATCCTGCTCTGCCTCGACCACCAGCCAGCCGGCGTAGCCATGGCGATGCAGCAGGCGCAGCAGGCCGCCGAAATCGATCGCGCCGTCGCCCGGCACCGTAAACGCGCCGTTGATCACGGCCTGCAGGAAACTCCAGTTGCCGTTGCGCGCCATCTTCACCACTGCCGGCCGCACATCCTTGCAGTGGACGTGGCAGACGCGCTTGATATGCTGTTCCAGCACCTGCAAGGGATCGCCGCCGGCAAAGGTGATATGGCCGCTGTCGAACAGCAGGCCGACTTCGTCGCCGGTCAGCGCCATCAGGCGTTCGACATCGGCCGGCGTTTCGACGTAAGCGCCCATGTGATGGTGGTACGCCAGGCGCACGCCGTGCGACAAGGTAAAGCGCGCAAACGCCGTCAGCCGTTCAGCGTATTGCTGCCACTCCAGGTCGGTCAGGAAACGCGGCCGCTTGTACAGGGGATCCGGCCGGCCCTGGATGGCGTTGGCGACCTCGCCGTACACCATCACCTTGGAGCCGTTTTCCGCCAGCAGCCGCAGGTGCGGGCCGACGGCGGCGATTTCATCCTCGACCGAACCGGTCGCCAGGCGGCCGGAATACCAGCCCGAAATGCATTCCAGCCGGTATTTGCCGAGCACGGCCGCCAGCGCCGCCGGTTCCTTGGGAAACTTGTTGCCCAGCTCGAAGCCGCGATAACCGATCTGGGCGCCTTCCGCCAGCGCCGTCTCCAGCGGCGTCTCGCCGCCCAGCGACGGCAGGTCGTCGTTCATCCAGGAAATCGGGTTGATGCCGATCTTTACGTTAAATGTCATGGTTTCTCTCGCTGCATTACATTATTAACACTCACTCTATTAAGCCTCACACTTTTTGGCTATGGCGCGCTTGTTCGTATTCGGCCCGCGCGGCCTGCACCTGCGGCCGCTCGGATACCTCCGGCACCGCCACTTCCCACCAGCAGCCGCCATCTTCGGTTGTACGCGCGGGGTCGGTATCGATGCATACCAGGTAGGTACGGTCGGCGGCGCGCGCCCGTTGCAGCGCCGCTTCCAGCTGGGCGATGGTCTTGACGTTTTCCGCCAGCGCGCCAAGCGACCTGGCATGCGCGGCGAAATCGATGGCCGGCGCGCCCTGCGGTCCTTGCAGGCAATCCTCCAGCATGTTGTTGAACGGCGCGCCGCCGCAAGCCTGCTGCAGGCGATTGATGCAGCCGTAGCCGCGGTTGTCCAGCACCACGATGATCAGTTTCTTGTCCAGCATGACTGACGTGGCGATCTCCGAATTCATCATCAGGTAGCTGCCGTCGCCCACCATCACGATCACGTCGCGGTCCGGCTGCGCCAGCTTGACGCCGAGCGCGCCGGCAATCTCGTAGCCCATGCACGAATAGCCATATTCGACGTGGTAGCCGCCTGGAGTCGACGTGCGCCACAGCTTGTGCAGCTCGGCCGGCAAGGTGCCGGCGGCGCACACCACGATGTCGTGCACGGTCGAGTCGATGCTGGAACGCTGCACCGCGCCGATCACTTCGCCGTCATACGGCAAGGCCGGCGCTTCTATTTCCCGTTGGCCGGTGATCTTGTCGACCGTGGCGCGCCAGCTGTTGGCCTGTTCCAGCGCCAGTGCATGCCAGCCAGTGCTGGAACGCCAGTCCTGCAGGCCTTGCGACAAGGCAGCCAGCCCCAGCCGGGCGTCGGACAGCATCGGCGTCCCTTGCCATTTCATGGCATCGACCGCATTGACGTTGATGCTCAACAGTTTTGCCTGGCCGAACAGGGAATGCGAACCGGTTGTAAAATCCTGCAGCCGGGTACCGACCGCAATCACTACGTCGGCCTTCTGCGCCAGGGCATTGGCAGCCGGCGAACCGGTTACGCCGAGCGCGCCCAGCTGCAGGGGATGGCGCCAGGCCAAGGCGCTTTTGCCGGCCTGGGTTTCCGCCACCGGCACCGCATGTTTTTCCGCAAACGCACGCAGCGCTTCGGTGGCTTCGCCATACAGCACGCCGCCGCCGGCCACGATCAAAGGCTGCCGGGCGTTTTTCAGCAAGGCCAGCGCCTCCTGCAGCTCGTCCGCCGCTGGTCCGCGGGCGCGGAACCTGACTGTCTGCGGCGAAAAAAACTCGACCGGATAGTCGTAAGCCATGGCCTGCACGTCTTGCGGCAACGCCAGCGTCACCGGGCCGCACTCGGCGGCGTCGGTCAGCACCTGGATCGCGCGCGGCAAGGCCGTCAGCAACTGCTCCGGATAACAGATGCGGTCAAAATAACGCGACAGGGGTTTGAACGCATCGTTGGCAGATACGCCGCCGTCCTGGAAATTTTCCACCTGCTGCAGCACCGGATCGGGCCGCCGCGAAACGAAGATATCGCCCGGCAGCAACAGCACCGGCAAACGGTTCACATGCGCCAGCGCCGCTGCCGTCAACAGGTTGGTGGCGCCCGGCCCGATCGAGCTGGTGACCGCCATCATGCGCCGTCGCATGTTGGTCTTGGCATAGGCGATGGCAGCATGGGCCATGGCTTGTTCGTTATGCGCACGATAGGTCGGCAACTGCTCCCGATGCTGGTACAGGGCCTCGCCGAGGCCGGCCACGTTGCCATGGCCGAAGATGGCAAAGACGCCGCCGAACAACGGCGCCTGGCCGTCCGCCGTATCGACCTGCAAGGCGGCCAGGTAGCGCACCAGCGCTTGCGCCATGGTCAGGCGTATGGTTTTTGCATTCATGCTGCGCGCTCCGCTGCCGGTTCTTCGCTGCGGCTGGCTTGCCAGACGCCGATGAGTTTCTCGAAAGTCGTCCTTACCTGGCGGATCAAGGCGGCGTCGTCTATTTGCCCTTGCAGCCACAGCTTGGACGGTTCATGGAAAATCGTCCGCCCTACCATGAAACCGCGGCAGGTCTTGCTGTGCCGCGAGGCACGGAAACCCGCGGCCAGTTCTTCTACCGGCGCCGCCAGCCCCAGCAGCACCACGCCGCGGCAATAGGGATCGCGCTCGGCAATCAGGCCGTCGATCGCCTGCCACTGCTGGGCCGACATCGATTCCAGTTTCCACCATTCAGGATAAATTCCCAGGTTGTACAGGCGCTTGATGCCGCGCAGCACGGTATCCTCAGCCTTCGGCAAATCCTTGGGCGGGATGATTTCCAGCAGCAGCTCATGGCCGCTGACCTGCACCGCGTCATACAAGCCGCGGATCTGCGCTTCCTGCTCCAGGCGCTTTTCTACCGCATCGTCCGGATGAAACTGCACCAGGCACTTGACCACATGTTCCTTGGGCCAGCTCAGCAGATGCGAACCAATCGAACGGCCGTAGTCGAATTCCAGCGGATTCGAAAGCGGCAGTTCGACTGTGCGGCCGATCCACCAGCCGCGTCCGGTCGCCGCATTCAGCGCATCCTGGCCATACCGGTCATCGGCCAATATGCCGATCTTCCCTTGCAGGCCCAACGCCTGCTCGGTGGCGGCCACGGCCTGCACCAGCAGCTGCTTGAGCTGCGGTAAGCGCGCTTCGCTGACGCCCGATTCGCGCGCCAGCTCAAAGAACTGGTTGCGATGGTCGAAGGCGAATACGTTGACCTCATCCCAGGTTTTGCGCGGCGCCGTGACCCGGTGCAGCCGCTGCAGGTGCGCGTCCTGGTCGGGCCGCTGCATGCGTTCCGCATGATCGAGGAAATAGGCCAGTTCCACCGGCGTCGGCATCGCCGGCGCGCAAGCATGGCGCGACACCACCAGGGCGCCGCAGGCATTGGCGTAACGGCAGCAGCTTTCATCGTCTTCGCCGTTCAGCCAGCCCTTCAGGAATCCCGACAGGAAAGCATCGCCGGCGCCCAGCACATTGAGCACCTCGACTTGCACGCCCTTGTAGTTGAAACCTTCATCCAGCGAGCTGGGAATGGCGCCATGGATCACGGCGCATCCTAGCGGGCCGCGCTTGACCACCAGCGTTGCCTGGCTCACTGCGCGCACCGCTTGCAAGGAAGCGATGATGTCGCGGCCGCCGCCGGCGATCATGAATTCTTCTTCGGTGCCGACCACCAGGTCGAATTTCGGCAAGATTCCTTGCAGGTGCGCCGTCACGCCGTCGTTGGCGATGAAACGCGTCTCGCCGTCGCCCTTTTGCGTCAACCCCCACAACACTGGCCGGTAATCGATATCCAGCACCGTGCGGACGTTGTTGCGGCGTGCATATTCCAGCGCCAGGCTGCTGCTGCGGTGCACCTGCTGCGTTGAAAAATGGGTACCGGTAATCAGCAGCGCCTTGCTGGAGGCGATGAACGCCTCATCGATGTCTTCTTCGGCCAGCGCCATGTCGGCGCAATTGTCCCGGTAGAAAATCAGAGGAAAAGTGTCCTTGTCTTTCAAGCCCAGCATCACCAGCGCGGTCAGCCGCTCCGGATCGACCTTGACCTGGCTGACATCGCAGCCCTCGGCCGCCAGCGCCGCCGTCAGGAACTGGCCGTTATGCTCGTTGCCGACCCGCGCCAGCATCGCCGATTTCAGGCCCAGCCTGGCGCAGCCGAAAGCGATGTTGGCGGAAGACCCGCCCAGGTATTTGGCAAAACTGCTGACATCCGCCAGCGGCGCGCCGATCTGCTGCGCATACAGGTCCACCGCCAGGCGCCCGATGCAAACCACATCGAGCTTGCGCCCTGATGCGAAGGTATTGTTAGTGTTTAGCATGAGTGCCTTCCTTTAAACCTGTATGCCTTCCAACTGATTCATCAGCGTCTGCATTTCCGCGCCGCCCGCCATCATGTCCAGGACTTCATCCTTGGTGACGTTGTCCTTGGTGAAGGTGCCCATCGATTTGCCGCGGTTGAGCAAGGTGAAGGAATCTCCGATCGGATAGGCGTGATGCACATTGTGGGTAATGAAAATCACCGAAATGCCGCGTTCGCGCGCCTTGTGGATCAGCTTGAGCACATTGAACGACTGCTTCACGCCGAGCGCCGCGGTCGGTTCGTCCAGGATCAGGACGCGGGCGCCGAAATGAATCGCGCGGGCAATCGCCAGGCATTGCTTTTCGCCGCCCGACATGGTGCCTATCGCATGATGCGGATCGCGCACCATGATGCCCATTTCAGCCAGCTTTTCGCGCGCCGTCTCGGCCGCGTAGTTGATATCCATGACGGTGATGCCGAACACTTTCTTGGTCGGCTCGCGCCCCATGAAGAAATTACGCGCCACCGACAGCAGCGGCACCAGCGCCAGATCCTGGTACACGGTCGCCACGCCGACATCCAGCGCCTCTTTCGGCGAGTTGAAAGAGACCGGCTTGCCATCCACCAGGTATTCTCCTTCGGAGGGCTTGTGCACGCCCGCCAGCGTCTTGATCAAGGTCGACTTGCCGGCGCCGTTGTCGCCCAGCAGGCAATGCACCTCGCCTTTTTTCAGGCGCAATGTGACATTTTGCAGGGCAATCACCGAACCGAAATACTTGCTGACATTTTCCAGGGCTAAAATGGTATCGCTCATGATTACCTCGCCTCCGTCACGCGGCGACGGACATAGTTGTTGAACAATACCGCTACCAGCAGCATCACGCCGAGGAACACCCGGAACCAGTCGGAATTGAGATTGGTATAGGTGATGCCGATCTGCACCACGCCGAAAATCAGGGCGCCGAAGCAGGCGCCGATCACCGAACCGTAACCGCCGGTCAGCAAGGCGCCGCCGATCACGGCAGCAATGATCGCTTCGAATTCCTTTTGCAGGCCGCGGTCGGCCGCCGCCGAGCCGACGTCGGCCACCTGCAGCACGGCAAACAGGCAGGCGCAGAAGGCGGTAAACACAAACAGCGACGTCTTGACCCGCTTCACCGGCACGCCGACATTCTTGGCGGCGTTGGCGTCGCCGCCGACAGCGAAGATCCAGTTGCCGAAACGAGTGCGCGCCAGGACAAAGCTGGCCCCAAGCGCCAGTACCAGCCACCAGGCGATGACCTTGGGAATGCCCGCAACCAACGGCTGGCCGTTGCTCATGGTGGCGATCCAGCCATGGCTGGCCATCCAGTGGAACAGCCCGCTGCCGAGATTGCCGGTGAACAGCCAGCTGCCCAGCCAGTCGTTGGCCGCCAGGTCGCCGACGCCGCTGACAATGGTGCGGTTGGCGAACATGATCGACAGCGCCAGCGTCAGGCCGCGCAGGATGAACATGAACGCCAGCGTGACGATGAAGGAAGGCAGCCGGGTCTTGACTACCAGGTAGCCGTTGAGCCAGCCCAGTGCCATCGAGCCGGCGAAGGCAAACATGACCGCCAGCCAGAACGGCCAGTGGAAATAGACAGTGGGAATCGCCACCATCATGCCGGCAAAGCCGATCATCGAACCGATCGACAGGTCGAACTCGCCGGCGATCATCAGCACGCAGGCGCCGATCGAAATCAGGCCCAGGTAGGCTGCCACCTGCATCCAGTTGACCACCCCGTCCAGGTTGAACATGCCGGAATCGCCGGCGGCAAAACCGAATACGATAAAGACCAGGATAGCGCCTGCCAGCGAGGCGAATTCCGGCCGTCCGAGGAAGCGCTTCAAGGAGCCTTCCTGGCGCACCCGTTCGTCTTTTGGCGCGCTCTTCTGCTGCGCCGGGCCGCTGCCGTCCGCGCCTAGCTTGTCAGCGTGCGCACTGCTTGAATTCATGGTTGTCTCTCCTGCATGTATTAACTTAACCGCGAACTTAACCGCGTTAGCCGCGTGTCGGACCGCCCGGTTGGGGTATGGCGAGATGCTACGGACGAAACAAGGCCCGGGGTGCATCGTCCCCCTGGGTTTCCGCCTGGCTGCCCGTGCCGTCGCCGTTACGGGCAGCCGTGTAAGACAAGCCCCCGATCAGCGATACTGGCCGGCGTATTTCAACACTTTGTCGAGATTGTCCTTGGTGATGTAGCCTGGACCGGAACTGATGTGGCGCGGTCCGTAGAGCGGCGCCAGGCCATATTCGGCCAGCCGTGCCTGGAATTTCGGATTGGCTTTCAGCTTGGCCTGGATGGTGGCGACGTCGGTGGTCTTGTTTTGCGTCATGATGGCCAGCACGGCGACCGGGATATAACCTTGCAGGTAGGGCTGCTGGTCAATCGCAAACTGCACCGAACCGTCCTTGATGCCCTTGGCGACTTCTTCGGAGAGGTCGAAGGTGGCGAACCACATCTTGCCTTTCAAGCCCATCTTTTGCAGCGCGCGCAAGCTTGGCGAGGCTGAATCCGGGCCGAGCGCCAGCACTGCCTGGGTGCCGGGATTGTTGCGCAGGTAGGCGCTGACCTTGCTCTCTATGCCGGTCGGGTCCTGGCCTGCGTCCAGCGTCGATTTTTTATAGTCGGCGCCGATGGCTTCGGCAAAACCGCGGCAGCGTTCAAACGAGGATGGATTAGTGGCGTAATGGTTGACGCACAGGAAAGATTTGATGCCGGCTGCCTTGGCTTTTTCCCCGGCGCCCTTGCCTGCATCGTATTCCGGCTGGCCGACGTGCATCACCGCGCCCAATTCTTCACTTTGCTGCTGGGTGCCGGAATTGATGGTGACCAGCGGGATCTTCTTGGCCGTGACGTTTTCCATGGCTTTTTTCAGCACGCTGAAATCGGCAATGCTGGCGATCACGCCATCGTAGTGGCGGGCCGCCGCCTGTTCGATCAGGCGCGACATGTCGGCCAGGTCGCCGTTCGGCGGATTGCGGTAATCGACCGTGACGTTAAAATCTTCGCCGGCCTGCTTGATGGCGTTCTTGATGGTGTTCCACCAGGAATCGGAGTCCGGCGCATGGCTGATCAGGACGAATTTTTCATTTGCGGCATAACTGGGGTTCATGGCGCCAAAGCTCATCGCCAGCGCCGTCACCATCAGGGCCCTGGCCAGGCCCTTGCATCTGAGTCGTTGCATAGTTGTCTCCGTTGTTGTTTTGTTCACTACCCTTTAGGCTGATCGCCCGGATCCGACAGCGTCATCGGTATTAAACAATAGAACAAGCAGGTGCAATATGCAACGTTTTTTTCAATTAAATTTAAATTAGAATTTTATTTTCACTTGCCAGATTTTCTTTATAATTGCTTCACGACATAAACCAGAAAGAACACCATGGCAGATACGCCGACTGTCGACCAGCTGATGCTGCAAATCGCCGAACAATACGCAACGCTTTCGCGCCAGCTGAAGATTATCGCCACCTATGTGGAACAGCATCGCAGCAGCCTGATGCTGGAACGGATCAGCGACATCGCCGAGCATTGCGATGTGCAGCCGTCCGCCATCGTGCGCTTTGCCAAGCAGTTCGGCTTCAGCGGCTTCAGCGAGATGCAGGCGGTGTTTCGCGACGCCTATACGGCGCAGGCGATACCGTCTCAAAACTACCAGCAGCGGATACGCAAGCTGATCGACGCCAAGCCGACCCCGCTCACCGGCGGCTCGATGGCGCGCGAATTCATCGCCGCCAGCCGCAGCGGCCTGGACGAGCTGTTGAACGGCATGGACGACGTGCAGTTCGACGCCGCGGTCAAGCTGCTGCAGAAGGCCGACAACATCTACGTGATCGGCGTGCGCCGCTCCTTCCCCATCGCCAGCTACATCGTGTACGCCCTGCAGCACACCAACAAGCGCGTGCACCTGCTGTCCGGCCTCGGCGGCATGATCCGCGAGCAGATCCGCAGCATCGGCAAGAACGACGTCGTGATCGCGATCAGCTTTACTCCTTACGGCAAGGAAACCCAGGCTTGCGTGCGGCTGGCGCACCACCACCAGGCCAAGTCGCTGGTCATCACCGACAGCCAGCTGAGTCCGCTGGCGCGGCACGCATCTGTCTTGCTGACGGTGAAAGAAGGCAGCGCCTTCGCCTTCCGTTCGCTGACCAATGCGATGTGCCTGTGCCAGGCGTTGTTCATCGCACTGGCATATCGCCTGGAACTGAATGTAGAAGAGACCGGCGCCATCGACGGTTATGATGAGTAGTAATGCACGGCGTCCCTTGCGGCGCTAGAATAGCGCTCTTGCCGCTGTGATCCGCAGCACGGATTGATGCAGCGGCAAGCCATGCTTCAGTAATTCCAGTAATACTTCCCGCCTTGCCAATTGCGCACGATGTTGCGCAGGACTTTCCTGACCTGAGGAGAACATGCAATGAGTAAAGTTTACTTCATCACCGGCAGCAGCAGCGGCCTGGGACGCGCACTTGCGGAAGCGGTTCTCAGCCGCGGCGACAAGGCCGTATTGGCTGCGCGCAGAACCGAGGCCAACGCCGACCTGGCGCAACAATATCCGGACACGGCGCTGGCCGCGCGCCTGGACGTCACCAGTGAAAATGATCGGCAGGCGGCGCTCCAGGCGGCCATCCAGCGCTTTGGAAAAATTGATGTTTTAGTCAACAATGCCGGCCGCGGCAGCTTGGGTGCGGCGGAAGAATTTTCCTCGGCGCAGCTGCGCGAGCAGATGGAAATCAACTTCATCGCCTGCGCTGAAATGATCCGCGCCGTATTGCCGGGCATGCGCGCCAGGAAAAGCGGCCACATCCTCAACGTTTCCAGCATCGGCGGGCGCGTCAATGTCGGCGGATTTGCGCTTTACGGTGCTGCCAAGTTCGCGCTGGAAGGCTATTCAGAGGCTTTGCACGATGAACTCAAGCCGCTCGGGATCCGCGTCAGCATCATCGAACCTGGCGCATTCCGCACCGAATTCGCCGGCCAGGCCAACGTGCGGCCGGAGACAGACATTCCTGACTACCAACCTGTGATTGAACCCATCCGCAGCTATCTCGACGGCGTCAACGGCAAGCAGCTGGGCGATCCGCGCAAGGCGGCCCAGGTCATGATCAAGGTGGTCGAAAGCAGCGAGCCGCCGTTACGCATCCTGCTAGGAGCGGATGCTTACGGATTGTGGGAGCAAAAACGCGCCTACATGGATGAAGAAACCGCAAAGTGGCGGAAAATCGGCGAGGACACTGCCTGCTCGGATGCTGCGTTTACGGCAATCGGGGGCTAGCCAGCCGCCCCCGGCGCAAAGGCAGTTACAGCAGGACCGCTTGCCCGGACAGCAATGACTCGCGCAAGGCAATACCGATCCGGGTTGCCTCGGTAGCGTCATCCAGGGTGAGCTCCAGCTTTTGCTCCCGGCGTATCGCATCGACGAACGTGCTGACCTCGGTCAGGAAGGCATCCTCAAAACGCTCGAAGAAACTGGGCAGGCATTCGTTGCGGACGCCATGGACATCGGCAATCTCCACGCGGTTCTTGCGCGGATTGCTGCCCACTGTCAGGCGTCCCGCCGTCCCCGTGATTTCCGTCATGGTGTCGTGTCCGTGCGCCATCGTGCGCGAGGCGTAAAAGGTGGCAATCTTGCCATTATCGAACTCGCAAATGGCGACGCCGTTATCGACGTCCTGGAACTGCTGCAGATCCTGGTGGATGGCGCGGGTGCCGCCGGCGTAGACCCGGACCGCCCGCGGGTTGCCGAGCAGCCAGCGCGCCAGGTCGATATCGTGCACGCTGCAATCGAGGAAGATGCCGCCGCTGGTGGCGGCGAATTTGACGAAAAACCCATCCGGATCGTACTGGTCGCAAGTCTGCGAATACACCATGAACGGCGCACCGATGGCGCCCTGCTGGATTTTCTTGTACGCATCCTGGTAGCTGGCGTCGAACCGGCGCACAAAGCCGATCATCACCTTCAGCTGCGGATGGCGTGCCGCCTCGGCGCTGACCCGGCGGCAATCTTCCAGGTCCAGCGACAAGGGTTTTTCGCAAAACACGTGTTTGCCGGCTTGCAAGGCTTGGATGATCTGCTGCGGGTGCAAGGATGTCGGCGTCACCAGGAACACCGCATCCAGCCCGTCATGCGCCAGCAAGGCTCCGTAATCGGCATACAGGTGCGGCACCTGCAGCGTGTCGCGCGCCCATTCGAGTTCCGCCGGCAAGGGACTGCAAGCCGCGACCAGCTCAGCGCCGGCCACCCGCGACATCAGGTTTTCCGCATGGCGCCGCCCTAGCCTGCCAAGGCCGACGATGCCAACTTTCAGTGTCCGCGCCCGGCTCATTTGGCCAGCTCGATGGTACGGTTTTCACGCCACGACAAGGTTGCCGCCTCAGCCAGTTCCAGCGCCTTGACACCGTCTTCTATCGTGGTGCGCACGGCGACCTGGTTGACCACCGCATCAAAGAAATGGGCGATCTCGCTGGCATAGGCAGCGCGATAGCGCTCCAGGAAAAAATGTTCCGGCTTGTCCTGGCTGACGCTGTGCCCGGTGGCGGCGATCACTTCGGTCGGCTTGTGATTGCCGGCCTGCAGCATGCCTTTGCTGCCCAGCACTTCGAAACGCTGGTCGTAGCCATAGGCGGCGCGGCGGCTGGTATTGATCTGGCACAGGCGGCCGCGGCGGCTGCGGATGGTAACCGCGGTGCAATCGATGTCGCCGGCTTCGGCGATCGCCGGGTCGGTCAGGCAACTGCCGGTGGCCGAGATGCTGACAGCCTCGTCATCCAGTATCCAGCGGAAAATGTCGAAATCGTGGATCAGCATGTCCTTGAATATGCCGCCCGAGCTCTTGATATACGACACCGGCGGCGCGCCAGGATCGCGGCTGGTGACGATCAGCATTTCCGGATCGCCGATTTCCCCTGCCGCCAGGCGCGTCTTCAGCGCATGGAATGTCGGATCGAAGCGGCGCTGGAAACCGATCATGCAAGTCACGCCGGCGTCCGCCACCGCGCGCGCGCATGCCTTGGCGCGCTCCAGCGTCAGGTCGACCGGCTTTTCGCAAAAAATCGCCTTGCCTGCCGCCGCCGCCCGCATGATCAGCTCTGCGTGGGTGTCGGTGCTGGAAGCGATCAGCACCGCGCCGATGCCGGGATCGGCCAGGACGCTATCGATATCCGCCACTTGCGCGCCATGCTGCGCCGCCAGTTCCTGCGCCGCCTGGAGGTTGACGTCGCTCACATATTTCAGCCTGGCGCCCGGCTGCAGCACCAGGTTGCCCGCATGGATCTTGCCGATACGGCCGGCGCCGAACACCGCAACGTTCATCATGGTTCATCTCCGAGTCTATGTTTGTATTTTGGTCTGGTTGCCGCTTTCTGCCATTGTAGGCACGATTCTTAAAAATAGAAACAATTTTTCGTTTAATTTTTTAATCGAATATTTTTTGCATGACAGGCAAGCCACCTTGACTGCCATGCATTTCCAGCGCTTAACGCAAGCGCAGCTTGTAACGCGCGGCAAGCGTGGCGAGCACGCTCAGCAATGCCCCGCCGATCACGTAAAAGGTCACCGCCAGCTTGTTCTCTGTAACCGCAATCAGCCAGGTAATCGTCATGCCTGCAAAACCGCCGAAAATCATCACCGCGATGTTGTAGCTCAGGGACATGCCGGTGCCACGGGTCTGAACAGGAAAAATGTCAGACAGCAGCGCCGGCATCGAAGCGAAATACATAGTCATCAGCAAGCCGATGACGCCTTGCACCAGCAGCAGGTTGAAAAAGCTCGGGTTGAGCGACAGCCAGGAAAACAGGGGGTAAGTCAGCAGCACGAACAGCACGCTGCTGCCCAGCATGAACGGGGTGCGGCCATATTTATCGGACAACTGGCCGACCACCGGCGAAAACAGCAGCATGATCAGGCCGGCCAGGATGGTGGCGCTGAACGAGGCGGTCGAAGTCATGCCCAGCTGCTTGACCGCATAGGTCGGCATGTACACCACCAGGTAGACCGACACGGTAGCCATGATGACGCTGCCGGAACCGATCAGCAGGCGCATCTTCTGGCTCGCCATGATGTCGCGCAGCGGCGTACGGGTTGCGTCGGCCTGGGCGAACTCAGGCGACTCTTCCAGGTTCTTGCGGATGTAATAGCCGGCCGGCCCGATCAGCAGGCCAAAGAAAAACGGCAAGCGCCAGCCCCACGATTCCAGCTGCTCGGTGGAGAGCTGCGACGACAGCAGCGCACCCGCCAGCGCCGCCAGCACGATGCTCAGGCCCTGGCTGGCGACCTGCCAGCTGGAAAAGAATCCGCGCCGGTGCGGCGCATGCTCCACCAGGAAAGCGGTCGAGCTGCCGAATTCGCCGCCGGCGGAAAAGCCTTGCAGCAAGCGCGCCAGCACGATGCCGGCCGGCGCCCACAGGCCGATCTGCGCGTAGGTCGGCATGATGGCGATCAGCAAGGTGCCGATCATCATCAGCAGGATCGACAGCGTCAAGGCCGCCTTGCGGCCGACCCGGTCGGAATAGGCGCCGATGACGACCGCTCCCAGCGGCCGCATGAAAAACGAGACGCCGAAGGTGGCAAAGGTAATCAGCAGCGAGACGGTCTGGTTCGAGGTCGGGAAAAACAGCTTGGCGATGGTGACCGCCATGGCGCTGTACAGCAAGACATCGAACCATTCCAGGGCATTGCCGATGGACGACGAAATGACTGCGCGCCAGGTCTGCGGGTGCTGTTCGAAAGGCGTTGCGACGGTGCTGCTGTTGCTTGCAATGCTGCTCATAGACATATCCTTTTTTGTTTGACCACGGTGATACCCCGGTTTCGGTTATTTTCTGAACCCTTTCTTGCGCTTGAATTCTCCCTCTCCTTGCCCTTTCCCTATCCAGTTTTGATGTTGCATCACAGCATGGATTCACCTTGCCAGCCATGCAGCGAGCACGTATAAATCAAATGTAATCGATTACATTTAAATTGGCCACAGCAAACAAATTCCTCGCATGCCGCCTAAATCCACGTCCGCCTCGATCTCCGCTGTCGCGCTGCATGCCGGCGTATCGGTGGCTACCGTATCACGCGTCATGAACGACATGGATGGCGTACGGCCAGGGACCCGCGACAAGGTCATGGCCTCCGTGACGGCGCTGGGCTACCGCCTGAACCACCTGGCGCGCAACCTGCGCACCGCCGCCAGCCGCCTGCTGCTGACCATGGTGCCGGACGTCGGCAATCCGTTTTATTCGGAGATCGTGCGCGGCATCGACAGCGTGGCGCGCGAGCACGGTTATTTCGTCATGCTGTGCGATACCGGCGCCGAAGCCGGACGCGAGAGCGCCTACTTCGACCTGTTGCGCACGCACCGCGCCGACGGCGCAATCTGCCTCGATCCCGACACCGTACAGCACGCCCTGGCCAACGAATCGAATGTCCTGCCATGGGTCGCCTGCTGCGAATTCGATCCCGGCATCGCCGTGCCGTATGTGGGCGTCGACAACTACCGCGCCGCCGGCGACGCCGTGCGCCACCTGATAACCCGCGGCCATACCCGGATCGGCCTGGTCAACTCGGACCAGCGCTATCGCTACGCGCGCGAGCGCCAGCGCGGCTACCTTGACGCCCTGCAGTCCGCCGGACTGCAGGCGCGCCCGCAATGGCGGCGCCAGGTTGACAGCCTGGACTATGAAGCCGGCAAACACGCCACCTTGCAGATGATGGCGCAGCCGGACGCGCCCACCGCCGTATTCGCCGTATCGGACACGCTGGCCATCGGCGCCCTGAGCGCCCTGCGCCAGTTGAACAAACGGGTGCCGGAGGAAGTCGCCGTGGTGGGTTTCGACGACATCGCCATCGCCGCGCAGACCTGGCCGGCGCTGACCACCATCGCCCAGCCCATGCGCGCCCTCGGCGAAACCGCGGCGCAGCTGTTGCTGCGGCGGCTGGCTGATCCGGAGGCGACCGTGCAAGGCGTGCTGCTGCCCCACCAGCTGGTCCAGAGAGAAAGCAGCTGACCATGAGCGTCGCCGTCCGCTTCGAGAATATCCGCAAGGATTTTGGCGCGGTGCGGGTGCTGCATGGCGTCAGTTTCGACGTGGAACTGGGCCGGGTCTACGGTTTGCTGGGCGAAAACGGCGCCGGCAAATCGACCTTGATGAAGATACTGGCCGGTTATGAAAACATCACCGAAGGCGAACTGCTCATCGACGGCCAGAGCCGCCATTTCACCGGTTCGCGCCAGGCCGAGGCATGCGGTATCGTCCTGATCCACCAGGAATTCAACCTGGCCGAGCACCTGACCATCGCCCAGAACATTTTCCTCGGCCATGAAAAACACAAGGGCTGGCTGCTGGATGACGCCGCCATGCGCAGCGAAGCCGCAGCCTGCCTGGCCCAGGTGGGGCTGGACTTGAGCCCTGACACCAAGGTCAGCGCCCTGATCGTCGCCGAGAAACAGCTGGTGGAAATTGCCAAGGCATTGTCGCGCAAGGCGCGCCTGCTGATCATGGACGAGCCCAGCGCAACGCTGACATCGAGCGAGACGCAAAGGCTGTTTGCCCTGATGGCGCAGCTCAAGCAGCAAGGCGTCACCATCATCTACATCTCGCACAAGCTCGATGAAATCGAGCACCACACGGATGAAGTCATCATCATGCGCGACGGCCGTTTCATCACCCGCGAACCGACCGCCAGCCTGGACCGCCACCAGATGGCGAACCTGATGGTGGGACGCGACGTGTCGGACATGTTCCCGCCCAAGACGCCGCCGGCGGCGGATGCCCCGGTCCTGCTCAAGGTGGAAAACCTGGCGGTGCCGGGCTGGATCCCGGACCTCGGTTTTGAAGTGCGCGCCGGCGAAATCCTGGGTTTTGCCGGACTGGTAGGCGCCGGCCGCACCGAAGCCATGGAAGCGCTGATCGGCCTGCGCCCGCGCAGCGGCGGCAGCATCGCCATCGGCGGCAAGCAGCTGGACCTGCGCAGCCCGCGGCAAGCCATGCAGCACGGCCTGACTTACCTGAGCGAAGACCGCAAAGGCAAGGGCTTGCATGTCGATCTCGGCCTGCGCGAAAACCTGACCCTGATGACGCTGGAGCGTTACAGCCATCCCCTGCTCGACCTGCAGGCTGAAAAACAGGCGCTCGCCCGCGCCATCCAGGATTTCAATATCCGCACCGGCAATCCGCAGGTGAAGGCGCGCATGCTGTCCGGCGGCAACCAGCAAAAGCTGGCGCTGGCCAAATACCTGCACGCCGATCCGCGCGTGGTGATCCTGGATGAGCCGACCCGCGGCGTCGACGTCGGCGCCAAGCGCGACATCTATTTCCTGATCCAGCGCCTGGCGGCCGAAGGCCGGGCGGTGATCGTCATTTCATCCGAACTGATCGAACTGATCGGCCTGTGCCATCGCGTCGCCGTCATGCGCGCGGGCGTTGTAAAAACCACACTGGCCAGCGACCAGCTGACCGAAGAGGAGTTGATTTCCCATGCTACCGGCACCCGTTGATTCTCGCGCATCCGCCCGGTTCTTCCAGTACCTCAATCATCTGAAGGGGCTGGGCCCGGTGCTCGGGCTGGTCGGCCTGTGCATCGCCGGCACCTTGCTCAACGGCGATTTCGCCACCGTCGACAACCTGATGAACGTGCTGACCCGGACCGCCTTCATCGGCATCATCGCGGTTGGCATGACGTTTGTCATCATCTCCGGCGGCATCGACCTCTCGGTCGGTTCGATGGCGGCGCTGATCGCCGGCAGCATGATTTATTTCATGAACATGCTGATGAGCGCAGGCGCCCTCGGACCGCTGGCCATCGTCGTGACCGGCATCGCGATGGCGCTGCTGCTCGGCCTGGCCTTCGGCTTCCTGCACGGCTTGCTGATCACCAAGGGCAAGATCGAAGCATTCATCGTCACGCTCGGAACGCTGGGCATCTTCCGCTCGGTGCTGACCTACCTGGCCGACGGCGGCGCGCTGACGCTGCACAACCAGCTGTCGGATTTGTACAGCCCGGTCTACTACACCAACCTGCTGGGCATGCCGATCCCGATCTGGGTGTTCCTGGCGGTAGCGCTGGGCGGTGCGCTGATCTTGAATCGCACCGCGTTCGGCCGCCACGTGCAAGCGATCGGCTCGAACGAACAGGTAGCCCGTTACGCCGCCATCCGGGTCGATTTCGTCAAGACCTGCACTTATATGCTGCTGGGCGTGTGCGTCGGCATCGCCACCGTGCTGTACGTGCCGCGCCTGGGCTCGGCGTCGCCCACCACCGGCCTGCTGTGGGAGCTGGAAGCGATTGCCGCCGTGGTGGTCGGCGGCACCGCGCTCAAAGGCGGTTCCGGCCGCATCGTCGGCACCGTGGTAGGAGCGATCCTGCTGTCCGTGATCAGCAACATCCTTAACCTGACCAGCATCATCAGCGTGTACCTGAACGCGGCAGTGCAAGGCGTGGTCATCATCGCAGTAGCTTATTTCCAGCGCGGCCGGCATTGAGGGTTCCTGCCGGCGGCGCCTTGTTGTTTGTCGTTTGTAGTTTCAAAACCGGATGCCGATAGCGGCACCACCACCTGGAGGAGATACCATGCATTCGATCCATCGTATTTTTAGCCGCGGCTTGCTGGCGGGCGCTGCACTGGCCGCATTGTCGTATGGCGCCGCCCTGCCCGCCTGCGCCGCCGAAAAGGTCACGCTCGGCGTCGCCATTCCGACCGCCACCCACAGTTTCACTTCCGGCATCGTGTGGTGGGCCAATGAAGCCAAGAAAGAACTGGAAAAAGCCCATCCCGACCTGAAGATCATCGTCAAGACCTCGGCTGCGGCATCGGAACAGGCTAACCAGCTGCAAGACATGCTGACCGTCAACAAGATCAACGCCCTGGTGATCTTCCCGCTGGAATCGGCGGCTCTCACCCAGCCGGTGGCGCAGGTCAAGGGCAAGGGTGTGTATGTCACGGTGGTTGACCGCGGCCTGACCAATACCGCCGCCCAGGACGCTTATGTCGCCGGCGACAACACGGCATTCGGCAAGCTGCCGGCCGAGTACCTGGCCAAGCAGCTGAACGGCAAGGGCAACATCGTGGTGCTGCGCGGCATCCCGACCACGCTGGATAACGAACGTTTCGATGCCTTCAGCGCCGTCATGAAAGCCCATCCTGACATCAAGATCCTCGACGCCAAATACGGCAACTGGAACCGCGACGACGCCTTCAAGGTCATGCAGGACTACCTGACCCGCTTCCGCCAGATCGACGCGGTCTGGGCGGCCGATGACGATATGGCGGTCGGCGTGCAGAAAGCCATCGACCAGGCCAAGCGCAGCGACATCAAGGAAATCTTCGGCGGCGCCGGCGCCAAGGGTGCTGTCAAGAAAATCATCGATGGCGACAAGATGATCAAGGCAGACGTATCGTATTCGCCGAAATTCATCTACGACGCCATCAAGATGACCGCCGAAGCCCGTCTCAAGGGTGAGAAGCTGCCAGCGACCACCATCATCCCTTCGGTCCTGATCACCAACCAGAACGCCAAGCAGTTTTATTTCCCCGATTCGCCGTTTTAAAGCAGGGCCGCGCTGCTTCGGCGGCGCAGCCCTGCATGATTTGCACGAAAGGAATGCACCGTGAAAACGATACTAGGTCCGGCCCTGTTTCTGGCCCAGTACATGGGCGGCAAGGCCCCGTTCGACACCCTGGAAAACATGGCCAGGTGGGCATCCGCTCTGGGCTACAAGGCCCTGCAGCTGCCTACCGACGTGCGCCTGTTCAACCTTGAACTGGCGGCGCAAAGCCAGGCGTATTGCGACGATATCGCCGGCATGCTGGCGCAGCACGGCTTGCAGGTCAGCGAACTGTCGACCCACCTGCAAGGCCAGCTGCTGGCGGTCCATCCGGCCTACGACGTGCTGTTCGACGGCTTCGCGCCGCCGGCGCTGCGCGGCGACGCGGCGGCGCGCACTGCCTGGGCCGAAGACCAGCTGCACTGCGCGGCCATCGCTTCGCGCCGGCTCGGCTTGCGCGCGCATGTCACTTTTTCCGGTGCCCTGGCCTGGCCCTACCTGTATCCCTGGCCGCAACGTCCGGCAGGACTGGTGGAAACCGCATTCGCCGAACTGGCGCGGCGCTGGCGCCCGGTGCTGGACGCCTTCGACGATGCCGGCGTCGATCTTTGTTATGAACTGCATCCCGGCGAAGACCTGCATGACGGCGTGACTTTCGAACGTTTCCTGGAAGCGGTCGACCACCATCCGCGCGCCAGCATCCTGTACGATCCCAGCCATTTCCTGCTGCAGCAGCTGGACTACCTGGCCTTCATCGACATCTACCACCGGCGCATCAAGGCGTTCCACGTCAAGGATGCGGAATTCCGTCCCAGCGGCCGGCAAGGCGTCTACGGCGGATTTTCCGACTGGCAGGAACGGGCCGGACGCTTCCGCTCGCTGGGCGACGGCCAGGTCGATTTCAAGGCCATCTTTTCCAAGATGGCGCAGTACGATTTTCCCGGCTGGGCGGTGCTGGAATGGGAATGCGCGCTCAAGCATCCCGAAGACGGCGCAGCCGAGGGCGCGGAATTCATCCGCAGCCATATCATCCGCGTCAGCGAACGCGCTTTCGACGATTTTGCCGGCGCCCAGGTGCCAGCCTCGCAGATTGCACAAATATTAGGATTGGACTAGACATGGGAATCAATCACGGCAAACAGGAAACCAGGCTGCCACGGCGCTTGCGGCTGGGCATGGTGGGCGGCGGCGACGGCGCTTTCATCGGTGCTGTGCACCGCATGGCTGCACGGCTCGACGATCACTACGAACTGGTGGCGGGAGCGCTGTCCGGCAACCCGCTGCGGGCGGCATCGAGCGCCGCCGCGATACGCCTGGACCGCAGCCGCAGCTATTCCGATTATCGCGAGATGGCGCGGCGCGAAGCCGCCCGCCCGGATGGCATCGACGTGGTAGCGATCGTCACGCCAAACTACTTGCACGCGCCGGTCGCCACCGCGTTCCTGGAAGCCGGCATCCATGTCATCTGCGACAAGCCGCTCGCCGTTTCCCTGCAAGAGGCGCAAGCGCTGGCAGCCCTGGCGCAACGCAAGAACCTGGTGTTCGCCCTGACCCATACGTATACCGGCTACCCGATGGTGCGCCATGCCAAGGAACTGGTCGAATCCGGCGCGCTCGGCGAATTGCGCCTGCTGCAAGTGGAGTATTCGCAGGATTGGCTGGCCGACGAAATACCCGCCGCGACGGCCGCCGCCAACGACGGCACGCAAGATCCGGCGGCGCTCGGCTGGCGCGCCGATCCGGCGCGCAACGGCCCGGCGGGCACCCTCGGCGACGTCGGCAGCCATGCTTATCAGCTGGCGCAATACGTCAGCGGCGCGACCCCGACGCAACTGCTGGCCGAGCTGCATACCTTTGTGCCGGGCCGGCTGGTCGACGACCATGTGCAAGTGATGCTGCGCTACGCCAACGGCGCCCGCGGCACGCTGTGGGCAAGCCAGGTCGCCACCGGCTGCGAGAATGCGCTGCGGCTGCGCCTGTACGGCAGCAAGGCCAGCCTGGCGTTCGACCAGGAGAACCCGAACCAGCTGTGGTTCACGCCGCAAGGCGGCCAGGCGCAATGCCTCACGCGCGGCCGTGTGCAGGGCCAGGCGGCGGAACATGCCACCCGGGTCCCGGCCGGCCATCCGGAAGGCTACCTGGAAGCGTTTGCCCAGCTCTATGTCGATGCAGCCCAGCAGATCGCCGCGCGCAACGATGGCCGCCCCATTCCGAGCCATAGCCGTTTCCTCACCACGGTCGAGGATGGCGTGCAAGGCATGGAATTCATCGAAGCGGTGCTGCGCAGCCATGCGCAGGATGCCAGCTGGGTCAGCCTGGGACAACAGGCATAGGCGGCACAGGCGTAAAAAAGCCCCGTTGCATGAGCAACGGGGCTTTTTGTTCAGCGCGCTTGATTATCGCGATACGCCTTTTTTGCTCCAGGCTTCCAGCTGGTGCGGGCGCAGGCTGTCGTATTCCTCGAACGGCTGGTGGATCCATGGATTGGTCGGCAGGTAATCGACGTAGAAATCCGGTTTCAGCGACGAACATGCCTTCCACCAGATCACTGCCGATTTGACCTCGGTCACCGGCGCATAGTTTTCCTTCAGGTGATGCAGGACCTTGTCCAGCGTCACGCCGGAATCGACCAGGTCGTCCACCACCAGCACCCGGCCGGACAAGGCGCCGCGGCTCATGGTGATGTGCTTGCCGATGTCGAGTTCGCTGCGCACCGTGCCGGCATCTTCGCGGTAGGAACTGGTCGACAGGATCGCCAGCGGCACGTCGAAAATGCGCGAAAACACGTCGCCGGGACGCAGGCCGCCGCGCGCCAGGCACAAGACCTGGTCGAACTGCCAGCCGGATGCGTGCACGTTCAATACCAGTTTTTCAATTATGCGGTGATATTCATCCCACGAGACCCACAGGTCTTTATCATCTGATTTGTTCATATTGCTTTTATTTAAATGGATGGCGTAAAACGATGGTTTCTTCACGGTCCGGGCCGGTCGAAACCATATCGATAGGCACGCCTACCAATTCTTCGATGCGCTTGATGTACGCACGCGCCGTGGCCGGCAAGGCGTCCATCGACTTGGCGCCGACCGTGGATTCGCTCCAGCCCGGCATTTCTTCGTAGATCGGCTGGCACAGCGCAGCGTCTTCGGCGCCGACCGGGAAGATGTCGACGGTCTTGCCGTTGAGCGTGTAGCCGGTGCACAGCTTCAGCGTTTCCAGGCCGTCCAGCACGTCCAGCTTGGTCAGGCACATGCCGGACACGCCGTTGATCTGCACCGAACGCTTGAGCAGCGCGGCATCGAACCAGCCGCAGCGGCGGGCGCGGCCGGTGACGGTGCCGAACTCGTGGCCGACGCTGGCCAGGTGCTTGCCGACGCCCTGGTCGGTCGGCAGTTCCGACGGGAACGGGCCGGAGCCGACGCGCGTGGTGTAAGCCTTGGTGATGCCCAGGATGTAATGCAGCATGTTAGGGCCGACACCGCTGCCGGCGGCGGCATTGCCGGCCACGCAGTTGCTCGAGGTGACGAATGGGTAAGTGCCGTGGTCGACATCCAGCAGGCTGCCCTGCGCGCCTTCGAACAACAGGCTGGCGCCGTTGTTGTAGGCAGCGTACAGGTCGCTCGAGACATCGGCCACCATCGGCCGCAGGCGCGGCACGGTTGCCAGGGCGTCGTCCAGCGTCTTCTGGTAATCGACAGCCGGCGCCTTGAGGTAATTGGTCAGGACAAAGTTGTGGTATTCCAGGTTGGCCGCCAGCTTTTCCGCAAAACGCTTCTCGTTGAGCAGGTCGGCCACGCGGATCGCGCGGCGGGCGACCTTGTCTTCATAGGCTGGGCCGATGCCCTTGCCGGTGGTGCCGATCTTGGCGTCGCCGCGCGCTGCTTCACGCGCTGCATCGAGTGCGGTGTGGTAAGGCAGGATGATCGGGCATGCTTCCGAAATCTTCAGGCGCGATGCAACTTCCACCCCGGCCACCTGCAGCTTGTCGATCTCGCGCAGCAGGTCGGGCACCGACAGCACGACGCCGTTACCGATGTAGCAGGCGACGCCGGGGCGCATGATGCCCGACGGGATCAGCTGCAATGCCGTCTTGTGGCCGCCGATGACCAATGTATGGCCAGCGTTATGGCCGCCCTGAAAACGCACGACTGCCTGTGCGTGATCGGTAAGCCAGTCAACGATCTTGCCTTTTCCTTCGTCGCCCCATTGGGTGCCAATCACAACGACGTTTTTTGCGGTGCTTTTCTGTAACATCACTTAGTCCAAATTTTTGATAATCCAGTTTCCATTTTCGAGTACAACCGCGCGGTCGCAATCGAACTCGTCTTGATCGTTTTCATGGCCGGGCAGACTCTGGATCACAACTTCCCCAGCCTTGCGCAATTCAACGATCTTTTCCTTCAAACCTGCTTCAATTCCCCAAGGCGCATGGATCGCGCGCTTGCGGGTTGCTACCGGAATCAGTCTTGCCAGCTCTCGCAAATCCATCGAGAAGCCGGTGGCGGGACGCGAACGGCCGAACGCCGCGCCGACGTCGTAGCGGCCGCCGCGCAGTATCGCATTCGGCAGGCCCGGCACGTAGGCGGCGAAAATCAGCCCGCTTTCGTAATGATACCCGCGTAAATCGGCTAAATCGACGGTAACGCAATCTTTCCCGGCTGCTTCCGCCAAAGTTTCCAGTTCGTCCAGTGCCTTGGCGATGGCTGGCAGTGCCGGCAGCGCCTGCCGCGCCTGCTGCAAAACGCCGGCGTCGCCATATAAACCTGGCAAGGCCAGCAAGGCGGCCCGGGTGTCCGGCTTGTAGCTGACGCTGATAGTGCGCAGACCAGGCAGGTCCTTGGCTTCCAGCAATGCAACCAGCTCGGATTCGTCCAGCTTGGCGGCATCGTCGCCGCCGATAATCGTGCGCAAGATGCCAACATGGCACAAATCCAGGCGCACCTGGGTGATCCCGGCCAGCGCCAGGGTGGCCAGCGCCAGTTCCTGGATCTCGGCATCGGCTTCCAGCCCCAGGTGGCCGTAGATTTCGGCGCCGATCTGCAACGGCTCGCGGGTGGCGTGCAAGCCGATCTGGCGGGTATGCAAGACGCTACCCACATAACACAGCCGGGTGACCGATTCGCGGTTCAGCAGATGGGCGTCGATGCGCGCCACCTGGGTGGTCATGTCGGCGCGGATGCCGAGGGTGCGGCCGGACAGCTGGTCGACCAGCTTGAAGGTGCGCAGGTCGGTATCCTGGCCGGCGCCGGCCAGCAGCGATTCCAGGTATTCCAGCATGGGCGGCATGACCAGCTCGTAGCCGTACAGGCGGAAATTATCCAGTATCAGGCGCCGCAGGTCTTCGATCTTGCGCGCTTCGGACGGCAAGACGTCGGCGATGTTTTCAGGGAGAAGCCAATTTGGCATAGGAAAAATGAATCTAGGGAAAATTACTTTTGTGGATCAATCCGGCTAAAGGCTGGGGATTCGGTTACCAATAAAACAAACACAGTTATATGGCCGTCGAAAATAAGGAATGGCGCCTCAAGCGAGGGCGCCATTCCCGGACAACTTTAGCCCTGCAGCAAAAATCTATTTCTTTGCAGGCGCTGCCGCTCCGCCGCCGGCCGGACTACGGAAATATTTAAAGAATTCCGAGTTCGGATCAATCACCATCAAGTCCTGGCGGGTCTTGAAGCTCGCACGATACGCTTCAAGGCTGCGATAGAACTTGTAGAACTCGGGATTCTGGCCGAACGCCTGGGCATAAATCTGCGAAGCCTTGGCATCGCCTTCACCGCGCATCTTTTCCGCATCGCGATAGGCTTCCGCCAGGATCACGGTCCGCTGCTTGTCGGCGTCGGCACGGATCTTTTCCGAATCGGCCGAACCGGTCGAACGCAATTCATTGGCAACCCGCAAGCGCTCGGACTTCATGCGGTCGTAAACCGAGGCATTGATCTGGTCGACGTAATCGACCCGCTTCAGGCGTACATCAATGATTTCGACACCGATCTGCTTGGATTCGTCCTGCACCTTTTGACGAATCGAATCCATCACCTTGCCGCGCTGGCCCGAAATCACTTCACGCACGGTGCGCTTGGTGATTTCATCATTCAAAGCGGCTTTGACGATTTGCGACATGCGGTCCTGGGCGCGTTTTTCATCGCCGCCGAAACTGACGAAATACAGTTTCGGATCGGTAATCCGCCATTTCACAAAGGCGTCGATCAGGATATTCATTTTTTCCGCGGTAATAAAACGGTCTGTATCCGGCGGATCGATGGTCAGGACCCGTTTATCGAGAAACAGCACGTTCTGGAACGGCGGCGGCAACTTGAAATGCAGGCCGGGCTGGTTGATCACCTGTTTTACTTCGCCAAAAGCGAACAGGATCGCGTACTGGCGCTGATCGACCACGAAGATGGTCGAAAATACCAGCCACAGCGCGGCGAACACGAATATCAGCAGGGAGATGAGGCGATTCATTATCGGCCCTCCCGATCGCGGGAGTCGCGGCTGTCACGCGAACGGTCATCCGGCTGCGGCCGCGTTTCCACGGTGCTGGCGCCGTCCTTCATTCCCGGCGACGCTGCGCCGGCGCTGCTCGCTGTGCTGCCCGAGCCCGGCACGGCGTTAGCCACCGATTGTGAAATCAGCTTATCCAATGGCAAATACAATAAATTGCTCCCACTCTTGGCATCGACCATGACTTTGGTCGTATTCGCAAAAATCTGCTGCATGGTATCCAGGTACATCCGGTCCCGCGTCACGGCAGGCGCTTTCTGGTACTCGGTCAGGACCTGCTTGAAACGCGAGGCATCACCCTCGGCATTGGCCGTGACGCGGGCGCTGTACGCTTCCGCTTCCTGCAGCAAGCGCGATGCCGCGCCGCGCGCCTTCGGAATCACGTCGTTGGCGTAAGCCTGGCCTTCGTTCTTCTGGCGCTCGCGGTCCTGGCCTGCTTTCACCGCATCGTCAAACGCGGCCTGCACCTGTTCCGGCGGCTGCACGCCTTGCATCGTGACATTGGTGATCTGCACGCCGGCCTTGTAGCGATCGAGGATCTGCTGCATCAGCTGGCTGGTGTCGAGCGCCACTTTTTCCCGGCCTTCGTACAGAACGAAATCCATCTTGTTCTTGCCGACGATTTCACGAATCGAGGTTTCCGCCACCTGACGCACGGTTTCTTCCGGATCGCGGACGTTGAAAACCCAGTCAGATGCGCTTTTCAGCGTGTATTGGACGGCAAACTGGATATCGATGATGTTTTCGTCATCGGTCAGCATCAGGGCTTCTTTGGGTTGCTTGTTCTTGGCGTTGGCGCGATAGCCGACCTCGACCGTACGCACCTGGGACACGTTGACGATTTCATGGCTCTGGATCGGATAAGGCCAGCGCCAGTTAAAACCAGGAGTGGTCGAATGGCTGTACTTGCCGAAAGTCATCACAACGCCGGTCTGGCCTTCCTGCACGGTAAAGAAACCGCTGGCCAGCCACAGCAAGGCCACCACGGCTGCAATCGCGCCGACTCCAACGCCGGCGCCTTTCATGCCCGGATTGAAGCCGCCGCCACCGGAATCGCCGCCGCCGTTTTTATTGCCCAGCAGGCGCGTCAGGCGCTGGTTGAAATCCTGCCACAGCTTGTCCAGGTCCGGAGGGCCGTTGTTTGGCTTTTTGCCATCGTTATTTTGCTTGTTGTCATTTTGCGAATTCCGGCCCCACTGCGGGTCGTTCAACGAAAATTTAACACCAAGTTTTTTGAATAAGGTACCAAGCATTCGATCGTTATCTTTAAGTAAATAAAACAAATAGGTTGGAATGCTCGTTAGAGGCGCTTGCTTTCAAAACTTTAGAACGGTGTTACAGCTGCTGCGTATTTCCGACGGCCGGTATCGAATATGCCGCTGCCACCTGATCGTCTTCCGCCTGATCGCCGGACGTCCGGTTGCCGGTCACGAATTCGGCGATAGCCTGCCGCAATAAATCCAGGCCTTGACCCTTTTGCGCGCTAACAAAAACTCGCTGAATTTTATCATACTCATCACGTTCGACTGCCGGCTCCAGTTCCGCCGCGTCAATCTTGTTCCACACCAGAATCTGTGGAATATGGTCGGCGCCGATTTCTTTCAGCACCAGGTTTACCTGTTCGATCTGCTCCATGCGCGCCGGACTGGCCGCATCCACCACATGCAATAGCAAATCGGCATGGATGGTCTCTTCCAGCGTCGCCCGGAATGCCGCCACCAGCTGATGCGGCAATTCGCGGATGAATCCGACCGTGTCGGAAATCACCACACTGCCCGCCTCGCCCAGGTAAACCCGCCTGGAAGTCGTATCCAGCGTAGCGAACAGCTGGTCCGCCGCATACACGCCGGCCTTCGCCAGCGCGTTGAACAAGGTTGATTTGCCGGCATTGGTGTAACCCACCAGCGAAATCGAAATAGTGGCGCTGCGCCCGCGCGCGCGCCGTTGCGTTGCATGCTGCCGGTGCAGCTTGTCGAGCCTGGCGCGCAGGGCCTTGACCCGGTCGCCCAGCAAGCGGCGGTCGGTTTCCAGCTGGGTTTCACCCGGACCGCGCAAGCCGATACCACCCTTTTGCCGTTCCAAGTGAGTCCAGCCGCGGATCAGCCGCGTCGCCAGATGTTGCAGCTGCGCAAGCTCGACCTGCACTTTACCTTCGTGGCTTTTGGCTCTTTGGGCAAAGATGTCAAGTATCAGGCTGGTGCGATCCAGCACTCTTACTTTCAGTACACGTTCGAGATTGCGTTGCTGGGCTGGCGACAACGCATGATTGAAAATGACTATTTCTAGTTCATCGTCAAACACGGCGTCGGCTATTTCCTGTGCCTTGCCTGAACCGACAAACAAGGCGGCGTCAGGACTGCTGCGCTTGCCGGTGATGGTGACGAGCGGCACCGCGCCGGCAGACTTGGCCAGCAAAGACAGTTCTTCGAGACTTGCGGCAAAGTCGCCTTTGCCGAAGTCCACTCCGACTAGCGCTGCGCGCATAGGATTTTTTGAGTTGCTGCTACGGCCCTCGCCGATGGCAAATAGTTATTCTGCTTCAGATTCAAGATTCAGATTGACAGCGCGTGCAGGAACTACGGTTGAGATGGCGTGTTTGTATACCATTTGGGTAACGGTATTACGCAGTAAAACGACGTATTGATCGAAGGATTCGATATGGCCTTGGAGCTTGATGCCGTTGACCAGGTAGATGGAAACCGGAACATGCTCTTTACGCAAGGCGTTCAAAAACGGGTCTTGTAACAATTGCCCTTTATTACTCATGGCTACTCCACTGTGTTGTTGTGATTAGAAGTCAGATGCAAACTAAAATCGAGAATGAACTCTGCGAATGACTCGGTGGGTGTTTTACGAATGTAAACGATTTTCGGATTTACTGCTCAGAAAAAAGTGTTTTTAAAAAATTATTTTTCCTGGCGAGCGTATGGATTCCGACTGGATCTGAACTCGATGCGTAATGGAGTCCCAACCAGCGAAAAAGTTTCTCTGAAATGTTTTTCCAGATAACGCTTATAGTTGTCTTCGATGGATTCCAGGGCGTTGCCGTGGATGACGACGATAGGCGGATTCATGCCGCCCTGGTGGGCATAACGCAGCTTCGGACGGATCGAACCCTTGCGCCGCGGCTGCTGGTGCTCTACCGCTTCGATCAAGGCGCGCGTCAGCTTCGGCGTAGTCAGGTTGGACATGGCCGCTGCGTACGCTGAATCTATCGATTTCATCAAAGGCGTGATGCCAGTGGATTTCAGTGCGGAAATAAAATGGAATTTCGCAAATGAAAGGAAGTTCAGCTTGCGATCCATATCCATCTTGATTTCATCGCGGCGGTCGCTGGTCAAGCCGTCCCACTTGTTGACGCCAACCACCAGCGCACGCCCGGTTTCCAGCACGAAGCCGGCGATGTGCGCGTCCTGCTCGGAGATATCCTGCTGCGCATCGAGCAGCAGCAAGACCACATTGGCTTCCGAGATCGACTGCAAAGTCTTGACCACGGAAAATTTTTCGATGGCCTCGAATACCTTGCCGCGGCGGCGGATGCCGGCGGTGTCGATCAAGGTGTATTTCTTGCCGTCGCGTTCGAACGGGATTTCGATCGAGTCGCGCGTGGTGCCCGGCATGTCGAACGCAATCACGCGTTCTTCGCCCAGCAAGGTATTGACCAGGGTCGACTTGCCGACGTTAGGACGGCCAACGATGGCGATCTTGATGCCGCGGTCCTTGTCTTCCGGCTCCGCCTCTTCCGACGGCCGCTGCGAGAAAGCCAGGTCCAGCGACTCTTCCACCAGGTCGGTCACGCCGTCGCCATGGGCGGCCGAAATGACATACGGATCGCCCATGCCGAGTTCGTAGAATTCCGCGGTGACCGAAGTGTATTTCATGCCTTCGGATTTGTTCACCACCAGCATCACGGAACGGCCCGATTTGCGCAGGAAATCGGTGATGGTCTTGTCGTGCGGCGTCAGGCCCTGGCGGCCGTCGACGATGAAAATCACGATATCGGCTTCCGCCACCGCCTGCTTGGTCTGCTTCGCCATTTCGTGCATGATGCCGTCTTTGGCAACCGGCTCGAAACCGCCAGTATCGATCACCAGGAATGGCCGTTCACCGACCCGCCCTTCACCGTAATGGCGATCGCGAGTCAAGCCGGGCAAATCGGCGACCAAGGCATCGCGTGAACGCGTCAGGCGATTGAACAAGGTCGATTTGCCGACATTGGGACGTCCTACAAGTGCAATTACTGGCTTCATTAAGTTGTTTTCACTAAGTTGTTACTCTGTCGCAATCGCGATCAGTGTTCCGGATTTTGTTTGAAAAATCACGTTGGAGCCTGCCACCACCGGGTTCGGCAGGACCGCGCTGCTGTCCGCGCGAATCCGTGCGATCAGGGCGCCGTCGTCGCGCGACAGGAAGTGGATATATCCTTCATAGTCGCCCACGACTACCGCTTTAGGCAAGACGGCAGGCGTAGTCAGCACACGGTTGGCAAGCTTCTTGTTTTGCCATACTACAGCACCGCTGTCCAAGGTGAACGCAGACACCGCGCCATGCTCGTCTGCCGCATAGATGTTCTTGCCGTCGCTGCCGACGCCGACATCGCTGGAAAACGGCTTGGCCCAGTGCGCGGTGCCGCTGCCGGCATCAAAGCAGCCGACCCGGCCCTGGTAGGCCACGGCGCAGACATCACGGCCGACAATCACCGGCATGCCGGAAGCGTCGGCTACCCGCTCCAGCTCGGTGGTGCCGCGCGGATCGCCGATCGCCATTTCCCACCAGGGACCGCCGTTAGTCAGGTTCAACGCCGACAAGCGGCCACCCGGCAGGGACAGGAAAGTTGCCTGTGGAACAACCAGGATGCCCGGCGCCGAACGCAGGGTCAGCGGCGGCAAGGTGCGCAGCACGGCCCAGCGACGCTCGCCGGTTGCCGCATCATAAGCGGCGATCCGGTTATCCTGGCTGCGCACGACCACCAGCCCCTGGCCTACAGCCGGAGCCGACAAGATCTCGCTGGAGGCTTGCGCCTGCCAGATCTTTTTGCCCTGGCCGTCAAACGCCAGCACAATGCCCTTTTCGCCTGCCACCGCAACGGTGTTGCCGTCGCTGCCGGCGCCGGCGGTCAGGCGCGTACCCGCGCTGATGCGCCAGGCAACCGTGCCGTTGGCGGCGTTGATGCGCGCCACGGTGCCGTCTGCCGCTGCGGCAAACACGCTGTCGCCGGCAACCACAGGCGAGAAAGCGAAGATCGAAGCGCTGCCGATCGACTGTTTCCAGACCGGCTGCACCTTGAGGCTTTGTGTAAATTCAACCAAAGGCGCTGGCAGGTTGCTTGTCTTCTTGCTACTGAACAAGGAACAGCCGCCCAATATCAACAAAGCACCGGCACAGGCAACAGCTCGCAAAGTCTTCACACGCATATTCTTCCTTTTTCCGAATTATCAGGCCGCGGCTTTGGCTGGAGCTCCGCCAATCGCATCAAGTTTCAATTGAATCAATTCCTTGCCAGGATTCTTGCTGTCCATCTTGTCCAGCGCCAGCTGGTAAGCAGCGCGCGCCTCGTCCAGCTTGTTCTGCGCTACCAGGATGTCGCCCTTGCGGTCAGCCGCTGCGCTGGCGAAAGGCGCCGGCAGGTCTGCCGCCAGCACTTTCAAACCGTCGTCATAAGCTTTCTGGTCGAGCAGGATGCCGGCCAGGCGGATCCGGGCCAGCGCCTTGTAGTCTTCGTCGCGGCCGTGGTCAACCACCCATTGCAGCTGCTCTTTCGCGGCATTCAGGTCGTTGGCGTCAAAAGCCACCTTGGCTGCCGACAAGGCGGCCATGCCGGCGTAAGCCGTACGGCCGAATTTCTGCTGTATGTCGGCAGCGGCGCGCTGCACCTTGGCGTTGTCCTTGCCGGCAACGGCCTTTTGCTGCTCGTCGTATAGCTGCGAAGCCTGCAAGGACTGGCTGCGCTGGTAATAATTCCAGCCGGACCAGCCGGCATAGGCAGCCAGGGCAATAATCAGCACCCAGGTGGTCAGATTGCCGTATTTGTTCCACCAATCCTTAAGCGTTGCCAGTTGTTCCTGTTCGTCGAGATCGAATGCCATATGATTTTAGTTTTTAGTGATGAATTAATGATGATAGTGGACGTGCCCATGGTCGTCGCCATGGTCGTGATCGTCGCCGGCGCCGACGATCTGGTCGACCAGATAATCGCTGACCGCATCGAAAGGTACGACACTTTGATTGCCGGCACTAGTTTTTTCGGCATCGCCATCGCCTTCGGCGCGCAGGGTCTTGACGGTCGCGGTCTGGTTCGCCACTTCGTCGTCGCCGATAATGATGGCGTAGGCAGCGCCGCTGGCGTCAGCGCGTTTCATCTGCGACTTGAAGCTGCCGCCGGCATTGGACGAGGCGCAATGTAGCACAACATCCAGTCCGGCATTGCGCAAACGCTCGGCCAGCACGAACGATTGCAGCTGCGCTGCTTCGCCCTGGTGCACCAGGTATACATCGCATTCGTTGCGCACGGCTTGCTCGCCGTTGGCGCGCATCAGTTCCAGCAAGCGCTCGACGCCCATCGCAAAACCGCAGGCCGGGGTCGGCTTGCCGCCGAACATTTCCACCAGCGGATCGTAACGGCCGCCGCCGCATACCGTGCCTTGCGAACCGAGCTGGTCGGTGACCCACTCGAACACGGTGCGGTTGTAGTAATCCATGCCGCGCACCAGCCGTGGGTTGATGGTGAAAGGAATATTGTTGTGGTTCAGGATCTTTTGCACGCCTTCAAAGTGCGCCAGCGATTCCGCGCCCAGGTAGGACAGCAGTTGCGGCGCGCCGTTAACCATTTCCTGCATGACCGGATTCTTGGTGTCCAGGATGCGCAACGGATTGGAATGCAGGCGACGTTGCGCATCGGTGTCCAGCAAGTCCTTGTGCTGTTCAAAGTAGGCGATCAGGTCGGCACGGTGGCGGTTGCGTTCCTCCGCGTCGCCGATCGAATTCAGTTGCAGCTTCACGTCCTGCAAGCCGAGGTCGTCCCACAGCCGCTGGCACATCATGATCAGTTCGGCGTCGATATCCGGACCGGTAAAGCCGAGGGCTTCGGCGCCGACCTGGTGGAACTGGCGGTAGCGGCCGCGCTGCGGGCGCTCATGGCGGAACATCGGGCCGTTGTACCAGAGCCGCTTGGGGCCGTCGTAAGTCAGGTTATGTTCGATCGCGGCGCGCACCACGCCGGCAGTGCTTTCCGGACGCAAGGTCAGGTTGTCGCCGTTCATCGAATCGGTAAACGAATACATTTCCTTTTCGACGATATCGGTCACGGCGCCAAGGCCGCGTGCAAACAAGGCGGTAGGTTCGACGATCGGTGTGCGGATTTTCTGGAAACCGTAGCTCTTCAGCACCGACTCCACTGTATTTTCAAACAATTCCCACAAGGCAGCATCGGCCGGCAGGATATCGTTCATACCTTTTACGCCGACGATTTTTTCGGCTTTCTTATTTTCAGACATTCTTTTTCGATACGCAGGTAATGATTAATATTTATTCGGATCAGGCTGCTGCCTGGCCGTAGTGGCTCTTCACGTAATCCAGCACCACTGCCTGGAACTCTTCGGCAATCCGTTCGCCGCGCAGCGTCAGTTTTTTCTCGCCGTCGATGAACACCGGCGCCGCCGGCGATTCGCCGGTGCCAGGCAGGCTGATGCCGATGTTCGCATGCTTGGATTCGCCCGGGCCGTTCACGATGCAGCCCATCACAGCCACATTCATGCCTTCGACGCCGGGGTAGGCTTTTTTCCAGACCGGCATCTGATCACGCAGATAGGTCTGGATCTTGTCCGCCAGGTCCTGGAACACGGTCGAGGTGGTGCGGCCGCAACCCGGACATGCAATCACCATCGGCGCGAACTTGCGCAAGCCCATGGTTTGCAGGATTTCCTGGCCGACGATCACTTCCCGCGTGCGGTCGCCGCCCGGTTCCGGCGTCAGCGAAATCCGGATGGTGTCGCCTATGCCTTCTTGCAGCAGCACCGACAACGCTGCGGTCGAAGCGACAATGCCTTTGCTGCCCATGCCTGCTTCGGTCAGGCCGAGATGCAAAGGATAATCGCAGCGCCGCGCCAATTCGCGGTAGACGGCGATCAGGTCCTGCACGCCCGACACCTTGCACGACAGGATGATGCGGTCGGCCGCCAATCCGAGCTCTTCGGCGCGCTGCGCGTTTTCTATCGCCGAAGTCACCAGTGCTTCATACATGACTGCTTGCGCCGGCCATGGCTGGCTGCGCAGGGCGTTTTCGTCCATGATGCGCGCCAGCAGCGCCTGGTCCAGGCTGCCCCAGTTGACGCCGATGCGAACCGGCTTGTCGTACCTGCAGGCGGCTTCGATCATCTGTGCGTACTGCGTGTCGCGCTTGGCGCCCTTGCCGACATTGCCCGGATTGATACGGTATTTCGACAATGCCTGGGCGCACTCGGGAAAGTCGTTCAGCAAGGTATGGCCGTTGTAGTGGAAATCCCCCACCAGCGGCACGTCTATCCCCATCTTGTCCAGTTGCTCGCGGATCGCCGGCACGGCCGCCGCCGCTTCCGGATTGTTCACGGTGATGCGCACCAGCTCGGAACCGGCGCGCGCCAGGTCCTTGATCTGGATCGCGGTGCCGATCGCATCGGCGGTATCGGTATTGGTCATCGACTGCACCACCACCGGCGCGCCGCCGCCAACCACGATCTTGCGATCGCCATAGCTGATCGTTGCGCCGCGGCTAAGACGGCGCACGCTGGGGCCTGAACTTATTGGCAAATTCGTCTGCGGCATGGGCTGCTCTCTTTCCATCACGCTTATTTCAGGTTCAATCTGGCCACATTGGTTTTGGAACCGGCCTTGAGGTCAACCGGCACGCCGCGCAGCGTCGCGTCGACGCCCGCAAGATTGCCGATGATGATATTGACCGGCTGCGACATATCCACCGTTTCCGCACTGCCCGCCTTGGCCAGGCGCGAGATCAGCACGGTATTGTCGGCGCGCTTGATTTCGACCCATGAATCCTGGCGGAAGTTCAGGCTCAGCTCACCGCCGCCGGCTGTCGCCGGATTCACGACCTGGGTGTTCGCCGGCGCTGCATTGACACCGGTTTCGGACACCGCCGCCGCACTCGCAGCGGGAGCAGGAGTGGCAGTCAAGGCCGCATTGGCCGTCGTATCGACAGCTTGTGTTTCGACAGCCTGCGTTTCGACAGCTGGTGCAACTGCCTTGTCTTCCGTGCTTGCCGCGCTGCCCGCGGCAGCCGATTTTTCAGCCAGCGACTGCAGCGTATTCTGCACCACGGGAATCACATCCAGCCGTATCGCCACCGCCAGCAGCAACAGCAGTACCGCCAGCACCACCAGCCATTTATAAGCAAATTTATTGCGGCCCATCAAACTAAAACGGGATTCGGAGAAAGGCGTCGACAAGGGACTGCCATGCACCGTGCTGGCTGTCGGCTGCGCAGTCACGGCCGGTGAAATGGTCGCCAGCAAGGCGGTCGCATCCAGGCCCAGCAGCTTTGCGTAGGAACGGATAAAGCCGCGTGTCATCACCATGGTAGGCAACGCAGCGTAATTATCGTTTTCCATGGCGTCGATCTGGCGCGGCGCCAGCTTCAGGTGGCTGGCCACATCCTGCACCGACCAGCCCAGTTCTTGCCGCCTGCCGGCCAGCTGCTCGCCGAGCGAGAGCTGTCCGGAATTGGCGCCGGCGGTTTCAGGCACTGCGCTTGCCTCGCCTGCGAGGTCGGCATCCGCGATTTTCAGCTGTTCAGGCTCACTCATCAAACGCCCCGCGCTGATATGCGGCGAATTCAGGGGAGCCACCAAAACGACGGCGCAATTGCGTCGCCAAACTTGCCTCTGCAGCTGTGTCACCCAACTTGCGCTCCACTTTGATGGCTGTCCATAATGCTTCCGCATTCTGCACATCGGTTTTCAATACGAGGCCGATATAAAACCGGGCCCGTTCATAATCGTTGCGGTCATACGCCAGCTGCGCCAGCTTGGCGTTCGTCAGGGGATTGCTGGCATCGAACTGGAACGCCTGTGACAGGTAGCGCTGCGCCGCCACGGTATCGTTGAATTTGAGGCTGCAGACACCGGCGTTGGTCAGGGCTTTTGCCGGCGACTGGTAGTTGCGGCTCTTCAGCGCCGTTTCGAATTGCGCGATCGATTCCTTGGCACGGCCGTTCTGGCACAGGAACCAGCCATAGTTGTTGGCGTAATCCGGATTGCTCGGCGACAGCCGCAGGGCGTGCTGGAAATTATCGTCGGCCAGGCGATTTTCAGACATCTCCATGTAGATCAGTCCACGCACGCTATAGGCATCGCCCAATTCAGGATCTGCCACCAAAGCCTGCTTGATTTCGTCCAGCGCGACTTCCAGCTGGTGCTGTTCGTAATAACCGATCGCCAGCTGCAAACGAATGCCGGCGCGGCGCTGCGCTTCGGTCTGGTCCGAGCTGGTCGCCAGTTCGCGGCGCGAACCACCCTCGCTGTCGCTGCTCGACGGTGGCGTGGTGCAAGCACTCAAGCCGGTCAATAACGACAAGGTAGCCGTGGCGAACACCAGCCGGCTTTGCCAGCTCCCTAGTTTGCTGCTTACTTTTTCTATCACTGAGACACCTCGATGATACGGCCAAAATTCTTCCCGAATTTCTGTTGATACTCGGTCATTTTCTGCATGCGTTCCTGCACCCTAGTCCGGTCTTGCACTTCGCCGGCGAGCTGGCCGCAGGCAGCGTCGATGTCGTCGCCGCGCGTCTTGCGCACGGTGGTGACGATGCCGGCGTCCATCAGGACCTGGGCGAAAGCCTTGATGCGCGGATTGTTCGAACGCTTCAATCCCGACTCGGGAAAAGGATTGAACGGAATCAGGTTGAATTTGCAAGGTACGGCTGGCCCGCCTGCGTGGCCCTGGACCAGGGCGACCAGTTCGCGCGCGTGGGCATCGGTATCGTTGACGCCATCCAGCATGCAATATTCAAAAGTGATGAAATCGCGCGGCGCGAATTCCAGGTAGCGCTTGCAGGCCGCCATCAGGTCGCGCAGCGGATATTTCTTGTTGAGCGGCACCAGGCCGTCGCGCAAAGTGTCGTTGGAGGCATGCAGCGATACCGCCATCGCTACCGCGCAGTCCTGCGACAGCTTGTCGATCATCGGCACTACGCCGCTGGTGGACAAGGTCACGCGGCGGCGCGACAGGCCGTAGGCGTTATCGTCCAGCATCAGCTTGAGCGCGGTCACCGTCGGCTCATAGTTCAGCAAAGGTTCGCCCATGCCCATCATCACCACGTTGGTGATCTGGCGCTCGCCTTTATGGCCGGGCTCGATGCCCTTGGATTTGCGCAGTTCAAACTCGGCCATCCATAACTGGCCGATGATTTCACCGACCGTCAGGTTGCGGCTGAAGCCCTGCTTGCCGGTGGAGCAGAAGCGGCAGTTCACGGCGCAGCCGGCCTGGGTCGAAATGCACAGGGTGCCGCGGTTTTCTTCGGGAATGAACACCGTCTCCACCGCATTGCCCTGGCCGACGTCGAGCAGCCATTTGCGGGTGCCGTCGGTTGAAGTGTGATCGCTGATCACGGCGGGAGCGGCAATCATCGCCCGCGTCGCCAGCTTGTCACGCAATGACTTGGCCAGATCTGTCATTGCATCGAAATCGTGTGCGCCGAATTGATGGATCCAGCGCAGCAGTTGTTTTGCGCGAAACGGCTTCTCACCCAACTCGCCGCAATAAGCGGTCAGTTGTGCGGGATCCAGATCCAGCAGGTTGGTGAGAGCAGTCATGGCATTTCCAATCTAAAATAATTGCAGGACAGGGGCGCCGTGCGGCGCGCTTCCCTGCCCACAACTATGCAAAGCATTTAAAACAATTACGCTGGGAAGAAATAAGCGATTTCAACTTTCGCCGCTTCCACTGCGTCCGAACCGTGCACTGCGTTGGCATCGATCGAGTCAGCGAAGTCAGCACGGATGGTGCCTTTTTCTGCCTTCTTGGGATCGGTTGCGCCCATCAGGTCGCGGTGCTTCAGTACTGCGTTTTCACCTTCCAGCGCTTGGATCATCACTGGGCCGGAGATCATGAAATCGACCAGGTCCTTGAAGAAAGGACGCTCGCGGTGAACCGCGTAGAAACCTTCTGCTTCTGCGCGCGACAAGTGCGTCATGCGGGCAGCAACGATTTTCAGGCCAGCGTTTTCAAAACGGGTGTAAATCTGACCGATTACGTTCTTTGCCACTGCGTCCGGTTTGATAATCGACAGGGTGCGTTCAATTGCCATCTGAAAAACTCCAATAAAATGAAAGGGTTAAGCTGCTTATTTAAATGACTGGTTAATAGTTCAATCAACCTTTGATTTTAACACGAAACACCCATGTAGAATCGTCAAAACCAGCCAAAACGCAAGCCGCATGCCATAGAAATCCCTTAAAAAAGGCTCGAGAACCACTTTGCGGCGTTGTTGTCTCATGTAATGATGCTGAAGTAGATGCTATGATCGCAACAGTTTAATGCTTTTGCAATTTCCAAAGGAGTCCCTGATGAACCCGAACCTGCAACCGACCTAATCTCCCGGCAGCACCGCGCTGAGCGTACAGCACCGCGTGCTGCGCAACACGTACTGGCTGCTGGCCCTGTCCATGCTGCCGACGATTGCCGGCGCCTGGCTGGGGGTACAGATGGACTTCAGCTTCTTCGGAAAAAGTCCGCTGATCGGCTTCATGGCCTTCATGGCCGTAGCGTTTGGTTTCTTCTATGCAATTGAAAAGACCAAGAACTCCGGCTGGGGCGTGCTGCTCCTGCTCGGCTTTACTTTCTTCATGGGCCTGATGCTGTCGCGCCTGATCGGCCATACGCTGGTCGGCTTCTCGAACGGCGCCTCGCTGATCATGATGGCTTTCGGCGGCACCGCCAGCGTATTTGTCGTCATGGCAAGCATCGCTACGGTCAGCACGCGCGATTTCTCGAACATGGGGAAATGGCTGTTTGCCGGTGTCGTGGTGCTGCTGCTGGCCTCGCTGGCCAATGTCTTCCTGCGGATCCCGGCGCTCTACCTGGCGGTATCGGTGATCGCCATCGCGATTTTCTCGGCCAACATCCTGTACGACGTGCAACGCATCATCAATGGCGGCGAAACCAATTACATCTCGGCAACGCTGAGCCTGTACTTGGATGTCTACAACATTTTTGTCAACCTGCTGTCCCTGCTGGGAATCTTCGGCGGCAATCGAAACTAAGTAATGCTGCATGCAATAAAAAACCGGCTAAAAGGCCGGTTTTTTATTGCCGAGCGAGTCGCATCAAGGCAAATCGAACACCGCGATCGATTCCACATGCGCGGTATGCGGGAACATGTTCACCACCCCGGCCTGGCTCAGGCGATAGCCGCCGGCGATCAGCAAACCGGCGTCGCGCGCCAGAGTCGACGGATTGCACGAAACGTACACGATCCGCTTCGGCATCAACGCCGGATCGATTGCCGCCAGGCCAACGATCGCTTCGCACACTGCCGCTGCGCCGTCGCGCGGCGGATCGATCAGCATGCGGTCGAATTTGCCCAGCGCGACAAAATCCTCCGGACTCGCTTCAAACAGATTGCGGCAATAAAAAGTGGTTTTGGCCGACAGCTGGTTGACCGCGGCATTCTCGCCGGCACGGTTGATCAGCGCCTGGCTGCCTTCGATCCCGACCACCTGCTGCGCCTGCGTCGCCAACGGCAGCGTGAAATTTCCCAGGCCGCAGAACAGGTCGGCGATCCGTTCGCCCGACTGCACATCCAGCAAACGCAAGGCGCGCGCCACCAGCACCCGGTTGATCTGATGGTTCACCTGGGTGAAATCGGTGGGTTTGAACGGCATGCGCACACCGAATTCGGGCAAGGTATAGTACAGCTCGCCCTGCTCCGGATAAAACGGATAGGCGCTGTCCGGGCCCGCGGTTTGCAGCCACCAGTTCACACTGTATTGGTCGGCGAATGCCTTCAATTTGATTTCGTCGTCCGCCGTCGGCGTCGCCATGATGCGCAGCACCAGCGCCGTCACTTTGCCCTGCGGCCCCTCGCCTATCGCCAGTTCAATTTGCGGGATCTGGTCGATCAGGCTCAGCGACGCAATCAGGTGGCGCAGCGGCACCAGCATCGCCGATACATTCGGCGGCAATATTTCGCAGGTTTTCATGTCGGTGATGAAAGACGATTTCCGTTCATGGAAACCGACCAGCACCCCGCCCTTTTTAGGTACGTTGCGCACCGAAATGCGGGCGCGGTAGCGATAGCCCCAGGTCGGCCCGTAAATCGGCCGCAGCATGGATTCCGCCTTGACCTTGCCGATATGCCACAGGTTGTCTTCCAGCACACGCTGCTTGATCGCCACCTGCGCCGTCGGCTCAAGGTGCTGCATGGCGCAGCCGCCGCACATGCCGAATACCGGGCACTGCGGCTTCACCCGCAACACCGATTCCTTGTGCAAGGCGGTCATGGTGGCCGCTTCCCATTTCGGCTTCTTGCGATACGACACAAAACTCACGCGCTCGCCCGGCAAGGCGCCCTCTACAAAAATGACCTTGCCCTGGGTGCCGTCTTCATTTTGCAGGTGGCCGATGCCGCGCGCATCCATGTCGAGGGATTTGATGTCGATAGTATCTTGTTGCATAGGAAGCAGTTATTCGTCGCCAGGGGCGACAGCAGAAAGAAAATGGTGCGAGATTATAGCGCTAGCAGCCTGTCGGACTTAGGGGGTCGAAGCGAAAAAATAGCTGGGCGAGGACAGATTTTGCCGGATTCGCAGTGTCAATAGCCTAGCTATTGACCAAGAAGCCGGTGAAATATGGTCCGCCCAGGTATTTTTGCAGCCGATCATCCTAAGTCCGACAGGCTGCTAGGCCGGGCAGGTTTAAAGAAAGGAGTCTTTGCCGACGCCTTTGGCGCCCAGCAAGCGTTTCAGCTTGAGCAACGCTTCCTGCTGGATCTGCCGCACCCGCTCGCGGGTGACGCCGATTTCGGCCGCCAGCTCTTCCAGCGTCGACGGATCGTCGTTGTCCAGGCCGAAGCGGCGCATGATGACGTTGCGCTGCTTGTCGGTCAGCTTTTCCAGCCAGACCCGGACCAGGATCGACATTTCCTGCTGTTCGGCGCGCGAATCGGGATTTTCCTCGGTCGCGCTCGGCAGCAGGTCCATCAGGCTGGCCAGCGGATCCTGGTCCAGCGGCGCATCCAGCGATGCCGCGTGTTCGGACAGGGCCAGCACATCCTGCACATCCTCCACCGGCCGGTCCACCAGGTGGGCGATGTCTTCGGCGCTGGCGTCCTTGCCATCGTGGTGCTGTGCTTCCAGATGGTATTTGGCGCGCAGGATCTGGTTCAGCTCACGCACCATGTGCACCGGCAAACGCACGGTGCGCGCCTGGTTCATGATGGCGCGCTCGATGCTTTGGCGTATCCACCAGGTAGCGTAGGTAGAGAAACGGAAACCGCGTTCCGGCTCGAACTTGTCGATCGCCCGCATCAGGCCCAGGTTGCCTTCCTCGATCAAATCGAGCAAGGCGACGCCGCGGTTGATATAGTGCTTCGCAATCGAAACCACCAGCCGCAGGTTGTGCTCGATCATTTTCTGCCGGGCTTCGAAATTGCCTTGTTTCGCCAGGGTGGCGAAATGCACTTCTTCGGTCACCGACAGCAGCGGCCGGGTGCCGATCTGGTTCAGGTAGTGCTGCGTGGTGTCGGTCGACAGCTCGGCGGCAAGGACTTTCTTGAGCTCCTCGACGCCATCGACCACCACCACCACGCCGTCGACCACGACTTCGTCGTCGACGTCCGGTTCGGCGGCGACAGCATCAACATCATCTTGCCCGTCATCGGCAATCTGCTCCGATGCATCGTCAAGCTCGTCATCCTGATGATCTGTCGGCCGTTTGCTCATTTATCGACTAGGTAAGAATTTCGATGGATCCACAGGTTTGCCTTGCTGGCGGATTTCGAAATGCAGCTTGACCGCATCGCTGTCCGAATTACCCATTTCGGCAATTTTCTGGCCCTTGCTCACCGTCTGCCCCTCTTTTACCAGGATGCTCTTATTATGCGCGTAAGCGGACAACAAGTTGCTGGTATGTTTGATGATAACCAAATTACCGTAGCCGCGGATGCCGCTGCCGGCATACATTATCTTGCCGCCGGCCGCGGCGACCACAGCCTGTCCGGCTTTGCCCGAGATATCGATGCCTTTCTTGCCCTGGTCGAAAGCGCCTACCTGCTTGCCTTCCGCCGGCCACATCCAGTCCACCTTGTCTTCGTCGCCGGATGCCGGCGCGGCTGTCGAGGCTGCGCCACCGGCAGCTGCGGCAGCGGCAGGCGCCGCCACGGCCGGCGTCGGCGCCGGTTTCGGCGTCTCGCTGGACGGCCCGGCATCGGGCTTTTGCAGCTCAGCCAATGCGCTGTCGGAATACGGGCGCTTGTCGCCGCGCGGTCCGCTCTTGTTGCCGCCGCTGGCGGCAGCCGCTGCCGACGGCGCGGATCCCAGAGAACGCACCTCCACCCCCGAACCGGAAGCTACGCTGCCGGTCTGGGCGCCCCCGGCCGAACCGGAACCGCTACCCGGAGGCTGCACCCGCAGCACCTGGCCAACCTTGATGTCGTTGGCGTTGTCCAGCTTGTTCCAGGCCACGATATCGCGATAGCTCTGGCCGAATTCAAGCGCGATCCGGTACAAGGTGTCGCCCTGCTTCACTGTATAAGTACCGCCTCCTTCAGCGGCCCGCGGTGTTTCCGGCGCAGCCGCGGTAGCTACCGCACCGCTGCCGCCTGGCCGACGTTCGACTACCGGCGCCGGAGTGCGCGGAGTGGTACAGGCGGCCAGTGTACCTACCATTAATCCCAAAGCTATAAAGCGTGTTTTCTTCATTCTCATTACATTAATTATGTATATGCGACATGGTCGCTGATTATTCGTCAATTCATTCGTCAATGCATTTTGCCCGTCGCCGCTCAAACCGTTCCGGCACGCAAAGGCACAAAATGACAGTCTTCCAGAGTGGTGCTGGTCCAATCAAATTTACTTGTACGCTGGATGAGCTGCAGTACCTGGTGACGGGCGCCGACCGGGGCCACCAGGCGGCCGCCGATCGTCATCTGGTCCAGTAAGGCTTGCGGTACTTCGAGGCCGGCTGCTGCCAGGATGATACCGTCGAACGGCGCCACCTGCGGCAGCCCAAGCATACCATCTCCGTAATGCAAACGGATGTTGGCAATCCGCAGCGGACGCAAGTTGCTTCTTGCCAGTTCGTGCAAGGGCTTGATCCGTTCTATCGAATAGACTTCCTTCGCAACCAGGGACAGCACCGCTGCCTGGTAACCGCAGCCGGTGCCGATTTCCAGCACGCGGTTCAAGACCCCGCCTTGCTGGTTGTCGCGCATGATTTCGATCATGCGCGCCACGATGTAAGGCTGCGAAATGGTCTGGTGGTGGCCGATCGGCAGCGAGGCGTCGATGTATGCCTGGCTCGACATGCCCGGCTCCATGAACATGTGGCGCGGCACGGCCGCCATCGCGGCCAGCACCTTGGCGTCGCTGACGCCTTGCCTGGCGACCCGCTCCACCATGGCTTTGCGCACACCGTCGGAAACCATCGAACCCGAGCGGTCGACATGGCTTGCGGTCTGCGCCGGCCGTGCCATCGCCTTGCTTGCCGGTGCCGCGGGCGGCGTGCCGGCGGCAGTCCGCGGCGTCGGCCGGGAGTTTTCCCAGGCGGCATTTTTTGTTGCCGTCTGCGGCGTCGCGACGCTGCGTTTATTCTGGTCGGTGCCGGGCTTCTTCTTGTCCGCAAGCGACGACAGCGTCAGCGGAAAACGCTTGGCCTTGTCGGTCATGACAAATCTTTCCTCAGCGCAGCCAGTTGCGCTGCATGGGTCAGGTCTATCTGCAAGGGAGTAATCGAGACGTGGCCGTTGGCCGTCGCATGGAAATCGGTGCCCTCGCCGGCATCGCGCGCCGCGCCGGGCGGCCCGATCCAGTAGATGTCGCGGCCGTGCGGATCCTTGTCCTTGATGACCGCCTCCGATTCATGCCGCTTGCCCAGGCGGGTCGCCATGATCGGTTTCAGCTGGTCGTAAGGCAGGTTGGGAATATTCACGTTCAGCAGGTAAGGCTGCGGCAGGTTGGCGAAGCGGCGCTCGACGATCTCCCGCGCCACCATGGCCGCCGTCTCCAGCTCGTCCCAGCCTTTGTGCAGTTGCGAAAAAGCGATGGCGGGAATGCCGAACAGGAAGCCTTCGGTGGCAGCCGCCACCGTGCCGGAATACAGGGTGTCGTCGCCCATGTTCTGGCCCTGGTTAATGCCGGATACGATCAGGTCCGGCCGAAAATTGAGCAAGCCGGTCAAGGCAATGTGCACACAGTCGGATGGCGTCCCATTGACAAAATAGAATCCGTTTTCGGCGCGCTGCACGGATAAGGGCCGGTCCAGGGTCAGCGAATTGGAAGAGCCGGAACGGTTGCTGTCCGGGGCCACCACCACGATTTCGGCTATCGGCGCCAGCACATCCGCCAAGGCGATGATGCCCGGCGCCAGGTAACCATCGTCGTTGCTGATCAAAATTTTCATAACTGGATTTTACCCGAAGCAATGTTACTCATTTATGAAGATTTTGGAATTTTACCGAAGTGCCGTTTAAAGACACTTTGACCGGTGTTTTAGTTGCCATTCCCCTATGCAAACAAGGCAATTGCAACATTATGTTGCGCCGCCACATAAAAGCCACAGTGAATGCTTAAAAAGAGGTATTGTTAGCGCTATCAAGGCTATTTAGGCCTAAGGAGTCACAATGAAATCGTACCGAGTCCGCAACACCGTCGTCGCCAGTCCTTTGAGCGCCTGGACCGACCTGCTGTTCAAAACCGGGGAAATGATGAATGCCTCGGCTGAGGTAATTGGGCATCGCACCGCCCGCATGGCCCTGGCCGGACCGGCGCCAAGCCAGAGCGACCGTCATGAATTCAGCCTGATGAGCCAGGAAAAAATGGAAGCCGCAGCCGAGTCCGCACATGCCATGGCGATCCGCATGATGAGCTTGCACCAGGAAGTGGCCCGACTGGCGATCCAGCACATGCTGGACGGCACCGCCAATCTGTTGTCGGTGGCTAGCAGCAGCACGCTGCATCAGTCTGGACATCGCCAGAGCAAGCTGGCGCACGACACCATGCGCAACTCGGCGGAAGCCGTGTCGCAGTTGAATACCTCGCTGGCGCACATTGCGCAAACCGGCCTGCAGCCGATCCATGCGCGCGCAACCGCCAATGCGAAGCGCCTGAAGAAACTCTGAGTAACTAAAAAACCGCTGGCTGGATAATCGGGATATTGGGCAACCAACGCCCATGCCAAACCGCGGCATGGGCACAAGCTGCATCAGTCGGTGCCGTATTTCGGTGAATGCGGACCGTACAGGATGCCGTTAGGCTGGCGCGTCGACAGCAGGCGCTGGCTGGTCAGGGCTGCAATGTCGTGGCCCCTGTCAGAAACGCTATTGACGATCTGGTTGACGGCCGCCGCAACCAACGCTCCGATCAGCCCACCCCCGCTGTTATTGTTTGCTTCGGCGCTGGAAGCGCTAGCGCTGCCGGACCACAGCAATTCGCCGCTTTTCAAATCAATCAGCTTGGCGTTGGCAGTTACCACGACAGCGCTGTTGATCACCGTATAGACCGAACCATACTTGCTGACGGTGACGTACAGCGCCGCATCGGCGCCGAAGATTTCCTGCAGCTTGGCCGGTGCTATGGCATGGATGTCGTCAGCGGCAGTCATGCCGTTTTGCTTGAGCGTCTCATCGACCAATGCCACCGGCAGCACGTAATAACCGGCTTCAGCCAAGGGATAGCTCATTTGCGACAGCATGCTGTAGGTCGCCTTGACATCCGGCGACTCATTCAACGGCGGCAAGATCAGGATGCTCTTAGGGCGGCTTTGCTTGAACGCCGTGTAGTCAAGCTGCTTGACCGGCGCGGCACACCCTGCGGCCAGGACTGCCAGCGACAGGCAAACAAATGATTTCAGAATCTTCTCTAACATGTCTATCCTCTTATTTTTTGAATTTTCGCATCAGGAAATCCATGTAAGCCGATGATTCCGGAAACAGTTCTTTCTCTGTCTGGAACTCCTGGACCACTTGCTCCTCTTTCCCCAGGCTGGCATACAGCATGCCCAGCTGGGCGTGATAGCCCGGCGGCGGCATGTTTCCTGCCGCACGGATTTTCTGCAGGTCGCGCTCCAGAGCCGTCACCTGTTCTACCGAAGCCTCCCCCTTGAAGTATTCGTAGACTTGCGGCTGATAACTTTCCCACTGATAAAGCGGTTTAGGTGCGGTCTGGCAGCCCGCCAGCAGGGCGCAGGCCGTCAGCGCAAATGGCAGGACATGCCGTTTTGCAAATTTGTTCTTCATGATAGTTGACGTGTTCCGGGTTATTGTTATTTAGTCGGCTGCCAAGCGCCAGAATCGATTGCGGCGACCAGGTTATTGATGGCTTCACGCATCGCCAGGTCGAGCACTTTGCCGTTCAGCGTGGAATCGTAGCTCGCGGTGCCGCCAAACCCGATGATCTCGCGCGCGGCCAGATTGTATTCGCCCGCTCCCTGGGTGGAGAACACCACCTCGGAGGTCTTGATGTTGACGATGTTCAGGTTCACCTTGGCATAGGCAGTCTGCGTCTTGCCGCGGCCGAGGATGCCGAACAGCTGCTGGTCGCCGACTTCCTTGCGGCCGAATTCGGTGACGTCGCCGGTGACGACAAAATCGGCGCCCTTCAAGGCCTGGGCCTGCTTCTTCAGCGCGGCCTCTTGCTTGATCTCTTCCATGTTGTCCCGGTCCAGGACGTTAAAACGATTGGTCTGCTGGAGATGCGTGATCAGAATGGTCTTGGCCTGTCCTCCAAGGCGGTCGACGCCATCGGAAAATATGCCGCGCATGTAGCTGGAGCGGTTGTCAAACTTGCCCACCGCAATCTGGGTGCGCGCGCCATTGTAGGGCTTGTTGGCTGTCTCTACCTTCTGCACCGGCAGCGCATTGGACGTTTCGGTTGCACAGCCGGCCAGCGCTGACAGCAATGCAGCAGCGGCCAATGCCGGAATCACTCTGATTTGTTTCAATTGCTTCTCCAAACTTCCCCCTAGGGGCAATCGATAATATGAAATAGCTGAATGCCTGATTGATGTTTTCAACGGCAATTCACCTCGCCTGCTGACCATCTTCGAATTGACATTTCAATTCGGAAAGTTGTCAGGGCGCAAAACTTAACACTCTTATAAAACTTCGTCCATAAAAAGAATGTGATTTTGCAATGATCAACACTGTGTTGTTTTTTTGAGTAGCCAAATATGGCCATGCGTGGGCAAGGAGCCGCGCCGTCGGGCAGGAAACCGCCCAGGGAATTAACTGCCGTTCAGTTGCTGCAGCCAGGCTGCCGGGGTTGCCCCGCTCAGGCAAATCCGCCGTACCGGATACAAACGATCGCGGCTGCACAGGGCAATCGCCAGGCCATGCTGCACCCAGGTGCGCGCGTGCCATGCCGGCCCCGACCGCAAGCGCATGCCGGCGGCCACCTGCTCAGGCAATGGCGCCTCGCTGCCCTGGCTCGACATGAGTTTGAAGAGAGCCTCTTTGCTGCTCCACAAGGCGTAGAAATCCGCCACTTTATCTTGCGCGGCACGGCTGGATAACCAGTTGCTCTCCGCGGCGGAAAAAGCGGCGCGGCCGATGGCGTCGACGTTGCGGCCGGGATCCAGCATCTCTATGTCGAGGCCGAGCGCCGTATCGATGCTGGCCGCGCAGGCGACCCAGCCGCGGCTGTGCGACAAGCTGAAATGGGGAGCCACAGCCGCCGGCAGCCGTATCAAGGGCGCCTGGCTTTTACGCTCGGTAACCTGCACGGCATCAAATGCGGCTCCAGCCAGGTGCGCGGCGGCGAAGCGCAACAATATCCGTCCCAGCAAAAATTCGCGCTGGCGTACAGGCCGCACAAAACGCCGGTAACGCAACAGCTCCGCCTCGCTCAGGCAGGCAAGAAAGCGATCGCGCTGATCGTCCGCCAGGTGATTCGCGTCGTGCAGCAGGATGACGGCGGACGGCATCGGCGATGCTAGTCCAGGCGCTTGAATATCAATGATGTATTGATGCCGCCAAACGCAAAATTGTTCGACATCACATAGTCGCACTGCAAGCTGCGGCCCTGGTCGACGATGTAGTCCAGCTCTGCGCACAGCGGATCGAGCTGCTTCAAGTTGATGGTCGGCGCAAACCAGCCGGAGCGCATCATTTCGATAGCCATCCAAGCCTCCAGCGCGCCGCATGCCCCCAGGGTGTGGCCGGTATAACTCTTCAGCGAACTGACCGCCACCTGCCGGCCGAATACGGCGGCGGTGGCATGCGACTCGGCGATATCGCCCTGCTCGGTGCCGGTGCCGTGGGCATTGATATAGCCGATCGCGCTTGCAGGCAAGCCGGCGTCTGCCAGCGCCAGCGTCATCGCCACCTGCATGGTGTCGGCGTTCGGATGGGTGACGTGGCAGCCGTCGCTGTTGGTGCCGAAGCCGACGACTTCGGCGTACATCTTGGCGCCCCTGGCGCGCGCATGCTCGAAATCTTCCAGGATCAGGCTGCCGGCGCCCTCGCCGATCACCAGGCCGTCGCGGCTGCTGTCGAACGGGCTCGGCGTCAAGGCCGGCGTGTCGTTGCGCACGCTGGTGGCGAACAGGGTGTCGAATACCGCCGCTTCGGTGGCGCACAGTTCCTCGGCGCCGCCGGCGACCATGATGGCCTGGCGGCCGCTGCGGATCGCTTCATAGGCGTAGCCGATGCCCTGGCTGCCGGAAGTGCAGGCGCTGGACGTCGTGATCACGCGCCCGGTGATGCCGAAGAACACACCGATGTTGACCGGCGCCGTGTGCGCCATCATCTTGATGTAGGTGGTGGCGTTGATGCCGCGCGTGCTGCGTTCGTCCATCATCCTGCCGAAATCGCCGATCGCCTTCGGCGTGCCGGCGGACGAACCGTAGGCCACGCCGCAGGCGCCGCTTTTCAGCACCGGATCGTCAAGCAGGCCGGCGTCGGCCAGCGCCAGTTCGCTAGCGCGGGTCGCCATCAAGGCGACCCGTCCCATGCTGCGCATGGTCTTGCGGGTATAGCGCTCGGACAAGCTGAATTCAGCGGCCGGCGCCGCCAGCTGGGTGTTCAAGCCATCGTAGCCGGCCCACTCGTCCATCCGCACGATGGCGTTGCGATAGCTGCCGAGGTGGCTGCGGATGGCGTCCCAATCGTTGCCGATCGGGCTGATGCCGGCCATGCCGGTCACCACTACCCGCCGCTCTGTCAGCGTGCGCGTCATGCCATGCCTCCGTTGACCGAAATCACCTGGCGCGTAATGTACGCAGCATCGGCATGCATCAGGAAGGCCACCGTCGCCGCTACCTCTTCCGGCTTGCCGATCCGGCGCGCCGGAATCAGCTTGAGCGCCTCGTCCAACGGCACCTCGCTGACCATGTCGGTATCGATCAGGCCGGGAGCGACGCAATTGACCGTGATGTTGCGCTTGGCCAGTTCGATCGCCAGCGCCTTGGTGGCGCCGATGATGCCCGCCTTGGCGGCGCTGTAGTTGACCTGGCCGCGGTTGCCGATCAATCCCGACACCGACGCCAGGGTGACGATGCGGCCAGGCGCGCGCCGTTGCACCATCGGCATCACCAGCGGATTGAGCACATTGTAGAAACCGTCCAGGTTGGTCTTCAGCACCAGGTCCCAATCCTCGCCCGGCATGGCAGGAAACGCATTGTCGCGCGCCACCCCGGCGTTGCATACCACGCCGTAATAACAGCCGTGCTGCTCGACATCCGCCAGCAAGGCGGCGGCGCTCGCCTGGCGGTCGCCTATGTCGAATTGCAGGACGCGCGCTTGCACGCCCAGCTCCCGCACCGCTTGCGCAACGGCGTCGGCTGCCGTGCGCTGCTGGTGGCAATGCAAGACGATATCGTAGCCCTCGCGCGCCAGCCGCAATGCAATCGCCTTGCCGATGCCACGGCTGGAGCCTGTGACCAGCACGCTCTGGTTCGGGCGGGCAGCCGGCGCTGCCGGGTTCGATGCCAAGCTTGTTTCCAACATCATTCAGTACTTCCCTCAAGAAAAACAGCCGCGTCAGCCGGCTGGAACACGGTAATGGTAGCGCTGGCCAGCTGCTGCCCGGCGGCATGGATGCGGCATTCGAACGATCCTATCCCATTGTCGGCCTGCAGCAGCCTTTGCACATGGACTTGCAGCACGCTGCCGACGGCAAAACCGGGGCAGCCGGCTTCATAGCGCCGCGTACCCAGCAAGAAGCCGATTTTGACCGCTTCGCCGCGCAGCTGTGCGGCATACCCGGCATAGGCGGCAATCGCCTGCGCCATATATTCGACGCCGACCCAGGCCGGCACGCCCTGCCCGTCGCAAAACAGGCTGTCCTGACGGATCGTCACCTCCGCCAGCAACTCTTCCGTCCCGGCTTCCAGCAACCGGTCCAGCAGCACCATGGCGCCGGAATGCGGTAAAAAACGGCGGATATCCAGGGACTCCATCACGCTCGGCTGATCCATCATTCACGCCCCAGCAGCAAACTTGCATTGGCGCCGCCAAATGCGAAAGAGTTACTCAACGCCCAACGCAACGGATGTCCGAGGCGCGCGCCGACCGGCTGCAGGTTCAGCTGCGGCAGGCCGGGATCGCCGGCGCCGTCCCACAAATGCGGCGGCAGCTCGCCCTGCGGGTTGTTGTCCTGCATCGCCAGCCAGCATAAACCCGCCTCCACCGCGCCGGCGGCCCCCAGCGCATGCCCGGTAAACGGCTTGGTCGAACTGAGCGCCACATGGTCGGCAAACATTGCGGCGATTACGCGGCCTTCCATGGCATCGTTCTGCATGGTGGCCGTGCCATGCAGGTTGATGTAATCGATTTGCCGCGGGCTCACGCCGGCGCGCGCCAAGGCTTGTTCGATCGCGCCGCGGGCGCCGGCGCCGGACGGATCCGGCGCAGAAATATGATAACCGTCGGAAGATTCGCCCCAGCCGCGCAGGCTCACGGCGGCCTCTACCTTGCTCATTAAAAACAGAGCCGCGCCCTCGCCGATATTGATGCCGTTGCGATTGGCGCTGAACGGGTTGCAGCGCGTTGCGCTGACCGATTCCAGGGCGCCGAAGCCGGCCACGGTAAATGCGCACAGCGAATCGACGCCGCCGGTCAGCACCGCGTCGCACAGCCCCATCCCGATCAGGCGGGCGGCGCTGGCCATCGCCTTGCTGCTCGATGCGCAGGCGCTGGAATGTACATAAGCGGGCCCGGTCACGCCCAGCACCGATGCCAGGGTAGCGGCCGGCGATGCCATTTCTTGCTGCTCGTAAGCAAAATCGGCGGGGAATCCTGCATTTTGCAAACGATAGCGAAACGCCGCTTCGCTCTGCGCAATCCCGGATGTACTGGTGCCAAGCACAATCGCTATCCGATCCGCGCCAAATTGCCGGATGGCGGCATCCACTTGCGGCCGGATCTGCGCCAGCGCCGCCAGGGCTAGCTGATTGTTGCGGCTGCGCTGGCCCGGCGGCAGCGCGCTGATATCGGGCAGCGCGCTCTCGACGCAGCCCAGCGCCAGCTCCCGGCCCGGCGAATAGTTGCTGGTCATGGCGACGCCGCTGTCGCCGGCGAACAGGCGGCGGCTGATCTCCGCGTGGCTTTCGCCAAGCGGACACACCATGCCGAGTTGATTAAGATAAAACATGTTTATGGCGTTGCAGTTGGCAAAGAAGCAGCAGGAGCGGCAGCATCGCTGACCGACTCGATCGTCAGGTGGTAGTGATAGCGCAGGTTATTCAATTCCACTTTACCGTCCCATGGCGTCGGCGCGCTGTAGTCGATCACCATGACCGGCTCTCCCTGCAGCGACAGCGTGCGCCGCAATCCTTGCTGTTCGATCTGCCAGCCCGGCGGCAACGCCTCGCGGATCGCCGCCAGCGGCCACAACGTCAATTGCGTATCTTCCATCACATCCTCCACCCGCACCTGGGATGGCAGCATGGGATGGCGCCAGGACTGCAACGTCTTGCCATCATAATTCATGCTCAGCACGCGCTGGCCAAGCACCAGTCCAACCATGCTGAACTGCTGCCGGTCGACTTCCAGCGCGGCGTCAAGCTGGTCGACGCGGCCATGGCGCTCTACCGTCAAATGCTGCTGCAAGCTGATATTGGCGCCCAGGGACGCCGGCGCCAGCTTCAGCCCCAGCCGCGCCGGCGCTTGCGTGGCCGGCGCAGTCGTGCAGGCGGCAAGCGCCAGCAGGCAGGCCGGCAAACCTAAACGCAGCCAGCCGCTGCGGCAAGCCAGGTTCAACTGCATATTTCCTCCAGAGCCTTCAGGCGCCGCTTGCTTTCCTTTGCATACGGATTGCTGTCGTCCCAGGCATAGCCGGCCAGGATGGCGGCAATCATGCGGCGCACTTCGGGCTGTTGTTTTTCATAAAAAATGACTTTTTGGAAACCGCCCGAATACCAGGAATCGACAAAGGTACGGAAAGTATCGACGCCTTTTTTCAACGGTATCGCATATTCGCTTTCCCAGTCGACCGTTTCACCTGCGAACTGGCGCTGCAAGGCGGCGGCAGCCAGGCTGGCCGACTTCAGCGCGATCGTGACGCCGGACGAAAACACCGGATCCAGGAATTCCCCGGCGTTGCCGAGCAAGGCGTAACCCTTGCCCCACAAGGACCTGACGTTGGAAGAATAACCGACGATCTGGCGTGCCGGCGTATCCCAGGCGGCGTTCCCCAGCAAGGCGCGCGATGCCGGATCCTGCATCACCAGCGCCTGCAGGCGTTCGGTCTCGCTGCCTTTGAATTGTTCCAGGAACGCGGTTTCCGCCACCACGCCGATCGAACAACGGCCGCCGGCAAAAGGAATCAGCCAGTACCAGACATCGCAATGTTCAGGATGCACCGTGATGCGGATCTTGTTGCGGTCGAAACCAGGCACGGCGATGCCATCTTCGATGTGGGTGAAAATGGCGCCGCGCACCGGAAAATTCGATGGCGACTCCAGCTGCAGCAGGCGCGACAGCACCCGGCCGAAACCGCTGGCGTCCAGCACAAAACCTGCTTCCACAATATATTCCGAACCCTCCGCATCGCGCACGGTGACGCGCGGCTTTTCGGCAGCGCCGTCAAACGCCGTGACTGTGTGCCGGTAACGCACCTGGGCGCCCTGGCGCTCTGCTTCGTCGGCCAGCACCTGGTCAAACTGAGCGCGCTGCACCTGATAGGTGGTGCCCCAGCCCGCGGAGTGCTTGTCGCGGAAGTCGAAATCGGTATAGCGCTCTCCGCGCACGAACGCGGCGCCGTTCTTGTACTGGAATCCCGCTTCCACCACGGCTTGCAGCATGCCCGCCTGTTGCAGGTATTCCATGCTTTGCGGCAGCAGGCTCTCGCCTATGCTGAAACGCGGGAACTGTTCCCGCTCCAGCACCAGCACCTGCCGCCCTTGCTTGAGCAGCAAGGCCGCCGCCACTGAACCTGCCGGGCCGGCGCCGATCACCAGGACATCGCATTGTTCAATTCTTGTCTGCATTTTCTATTTCCTGTTGTGAATCGTGGCTAAAACAAGGGGCGACCAGCCAAACGACCGCAATGCCGATCAGCATCGTGAATCCGAACGCATGCAGCGGCGGCGTCGCCGACAAGGCCAGCAAGCCGAACGACAGCAAGGCGCTGGCGGCCGACAGGCCGACCGTGAGCCAGGCGAAGCGTTCGCGCTGCATGCTTTGTTCCTGCAAGAAAATGCCATAGTCGACGCCCAGGCCGAGAATCAGCATCAGCGCCAGTACATGGAACAATTGCAAGGGCTGTCCCAGCAAGCCAAGCGTGGCCAGGGTTGCGATGCTGGCGACTGCCGGCGGCGTCAGCACGCGCCAGGCAGCGCTGCGATAGCGGGTAAACAGCAGCAGGAAGATCGCCGCATACGCGCCTAGCAGCACCCATCCCATATATTGCCGGTAGTGGCCCAGGACCGACGATATTTCACTCACCTTGTCGACCCACGACACGCCCTCCAGCTGCTCGGCGGCCTGTTTCAGGAGCGGCAGGTTGCCGTAATTGTCCAGCCCGCGCAACGCCACGATGCTGGCATAGACGCGGCCTTGCGCGCCCTCCACCTCTCCCAGCCAAAGATGGCGCGAAGGCTCGCTGGCAGCGCTCTTCAGGAACTCAGCCGGCGTCAGATCGCGGCCGCCGTTGGCGCTTGCCGCTGCGCTCAGCGCCCGATCGCGCATTTGCGCAACCCAGCTGCCGTCTTCGCCCAGCTGCGCGGCCAACGCCTTCAAGGGACCGTCGGCAGCAAGCAGGGCTTGCGCAACCAGGGCCCGGTTCGCCGCTTGTTCCTGCATCGAAGGTATCCAGTTGGACATCGCCTGGTAGCCGCTGATGACATGCTTGGCAATCAAGGGTTCCAGGCGCTGTTTCAATCTTTCCTCGCGCTGCAATACCTGTTCCGCGCTGGCGCCGCGCACCAGGTAGAACTGCACCGGCGTTGGCGCATCGAGCAGTTTGCCCAGCTTGATCTGGTCCGCCAGCAGCGCTTTTGGCGGCGTCTGCAGGGAGCGGATATCGTCGTTCACCGTCAGGCGCATCATGCCGGCCACGGCAAAAATGCCGAACAGCAGCACCGCCAGCGCAGACCCGCGATTCAAGCGCAGCAACGGCCAATGGCGCCGGGTCTGGCCGAACCAGCCGGCAAAGGCGGAACTCTGCAAGGTATGCGCGGTTACCAGGGACGGAAACCAGAACACCACCGTCAGCCAGGCAAACAGCAGGCCCAGCACCGAGAATACGGCCATCTGCCGCAAGCCTGGAAACGGCGTCAGCGCCAGGCCGACATAACCGATCACTGCTGCGGCCAAGGTCAGCATCAAGCCTGGCATCAGGCGCCGCAGCAGCTGCCACGATCCTAGCGACTGGCCGGCGGCGACGCGGCTGCACAGGAAATAAATCCCGTAATCCTGGGCCACGCCGATCAGGCTGGCGCCGAACACCAGGGTCAGCAAATGCACTTGTCCGAAAATCATCCAGCACAGGGAAAACGACGCCAGGCAGCCGATGCCTATCGACAGCATGATCAGCGCAATCGGCCGCAAGGAACGGAAGGTCAGCCACATCAGCAGGATGACGCCGAGCAGCGAACCGATGCCGATGGTCGACATTTCCCGGCTGGCCTGGGCGCTGCCGGCGCCGGCGTGCAACACCACCCCGGCGCTGACCAGCTCGACCGCCGGCACTGCCTTGCGGGCGGCAGCGGCGGCCTGCTCCAGCAGCGGCAATAACGCCTGCTGGGTCGCCATCGAGAATGCCGGCTGCCGCAAGTTCATCAGCAGCACGATGTAAGGACGCCCCTTGTCTTCCACGAACAGGTAGCCGTCGCGCGGACGCACCGGCGTTTCTTGCGCGCGCGCCTGCACCCAGCCGGCAAACAAGCCGAAGGGATCGTCTTGCCATGCGCCCAGCTTGGGGCCGGAGAATGGGCTGTACAGTTGCTGCAGGGCGGTGTCGATCCAATACTTGGACGGCTGCCGGTGCAGCGCTTCCTGCTGCGCCGGCGTCAGCAGGCTGAGCCGCATCTGCTGCGACGGCGCCAGCCAGTCTTGCTGGTTCTGCGCCGACAGCTGGACCCCGCTCTGCAGCAACGCCGGCTGCCTGGCCAGCACCGCGCCATAGGCATCGGCGGCTGCGCGGGCATGTTCCCAGTCGTCTGCGCCGACCAGCACGATCAGCCGTTGCTGGGCAGCGTCGACCATGTGGGTGAACGCCTGCTGCAGCACCGGGTCGCGCTGCTCCACCGGCAGCAAGGCCATGATGTCGGTATCCGGCACCACGCCCTTGACCAGCCACAGGTAGCCGCCATGCGCCAGCAGCAAGGCCACCGCCAGCGCCCATGCCAGCGCCGCGCGCCTGGTCCAGCCGGCGCTGCCGCCATGGCTGGGATTACTCAAATGCCGCCCCTTCTTCAGCGCTCATGGCGCCGCTGCCGCTCTGCAGCGCGGAAAAACTGATTTCTGTATGATCGCCGCTGGCTTCGTCGATGCTCACGGTCTTGACGTATGCGCCGCCAGTCAAGGCCAGCGTACCGATCGCCTTGGCCAGCGCCGGCTCGCGCGCCTTCAGCGCGACCTTCCAGCTATTGCCCTGGACGCTGCCATCCAGCTCAAACAGGGTTTCCAGCTGGCTGAGATCGCCCGCCAGCAATGAAAACAGCACACTGTTGATCATCCTCACCACCGGCTCCTGCTTGGCGTCCATGCGCATCGCAACCCGGCCGCCCTGCATCTGCACGATCTCGTCACGCTTCAGGCGCAGCGTATTCGGGAACGGCTGCAATGTACGCCACAGGACGCCCTTGCCGTTGACCACGCAAAAACGGCCGTTGGACAACAGCGGTTTCTTGATGCCGACCAGCTGCTTGCTCTGGTCGAAGCGGCCGCACAAGACCGGCGGCCGCGCCAGCATTGCCTGGATTTTCTCCACCGGCGCGGCGGCGAACGCCGGCCATGCGGTACAAGTCAAAAGGACGGCGCCAAGAACAACAGTGAGGCTTCGTTTCATATCTGTTCGATTCCTAATTTTTGAAATAGCACGGGAGGCGATGCAAAGCACATTTCACCGCTCGCAATCTCCACCGCCACCTGGGTGGTGGTGCCGCGGGAAAGCCGCTGGCCGCTGGCGCTGTCGGTAATCACGTAGGCGATCCGGAGCCGGTTTTCCCATTCGATGATGCTGGCGCGCACCTTGATGCGCTGCCCGAAAGTCGCAGGATGGGCGTAGCGCAGGTGCAGGTCGATGATCGGCCAGGCATACCCGGACGCCTGCATCTGCGGATAGTTGTAGTCCAGCTGGTCCAGCAGCGCGCAGCGCGCCACTTCCAGGTATCGGACGTAGTTGCCGTGCCAGACGATCTGCATCGGATCGAGATCATAGAATTGCACTTGCAGCTCCAGCTCCGCCGACCAGCGGTGTTTATCCAGGTTTGCCATGGCCTTACTCGTACAAAGCCCAGTGCTGGAGGCGTATGCGCTCCAGCAGGCGGCGCAAATCGGGTTCCAGCATGCGGTCTTCCTGTATCACGGCGATATCGGCCCCAAGCAATTCCATCATCTGCTGCAGGTTGTGCTGCGGCTGCGCACCGCCATCGAGCCGGCAGCGCAGCCAGACGCCTTGCCGCACGCTGACCAGCAACGCCGCCACCACCTGCTCGGTCAATTGCAGCACGCGCAGGCAGTCGCGGGCGGCGATCGTGCCCATGCTGACCTTATCCTGGTTGTGGCACTCGGTCGAGCGTGAAAACACCGAAGCCGGCATGGTTTGCTTGAGCGCTTCGGCAGTCCAGGCCGAGGCGCTGATCTGCAACGCCTTCAGGCCGTGGTTGATGCTGGCGCGCGGGCCCTCGGCGCCGGACAGGTTGGCAGGCAGGCCGTGGTTGTAGCGGCTGTCGACCAGCAACGCCATCTGCCGGTCGAGCAGGTCGGCGACATTGGCGACCGCGTTTTTCATGCTGTCCATGGCGAATGCGATATGGCCGCCGTAGAAATGGCCGCCGTGCAGCACCCGCTCGTTTTCAGCATCGATGATCGGATTGTCGTTGGCGCTGTTCAGTTCGTTTTCAATCGACTCGCGCATCCATGGCAAAGCATCGGCCAGCACGCCGATGACATGGGGCGCACAACGGATCGAATAGCGATCCTGCAAACGCTGCTGGTTGCGCGGCGCGTCGGTCACCGGCAAGTCCTGGCGCAGCCATGCCGCCACCTGCTGCTGGCCGGCATGCGGCTTGACCGCAAACAACTCAGCATCGAAATGATGGGCATTGCCGTCCAGGGCAAAACTGGCCATGGCCGTGATGCGGGTGGCGATGCGCACCAGGTACTGCGCCCGGTCGTAAGCCAGGCACGCCAGGGCTGTCATCACCGCAGTGCCGTTCATGATCGCCAGGCCTTCTTTCGGCCGCAGGCGCAGCGGCGCGATGCCGGCGCTTGCCAGGGCCTCGGCGGCGCTGACCGTGACGCCGTCGCGCCAGACTTCCCGTTCACCGCACAGCACGGCGGCCAGGTAGGACAGCGGCGTCAGGTCGCCGCTGGCGCCGACCGATCCTTCGGACGGGATCAGGGGCAGCAGGTCTTCTTTGAGCAGGCGGGCAATCTGTTCCAGCAGGCCGACGCTGACGCCGGAATAGCCTTTGCTGAGCGACGCCAGGCGCGCCGCCATGATGGCCCGCGTCTGCGCGGGGTTGAACAGTTCGCCCAGGCCGCAGCCGTGGTAGGTATACAAATGATGCGGCAATTCAGCGATCAGTTCAGCCGGGACGTTGACGGTGCACGAATCGCCGTAGCCGGTCGTCACGCCATAAATGGTGCCGTCTTCGCGCAGCAGGCGGTCCAGGAAATCGGCGCCGCGCGTGATCGCCGCGCGGAAAGCCGGCGCTTCGGACAAGGTAGCCTGCGCCGCTCCCGACGCGATGTCGACGATGTCTTCGATCGTCAGCCGGCCCTGGTCAAAGCAGACCGTGCGTTGCGGCGGCGCGCCCGGCGTTGCCGCGGACAGGTTTTTCAGTTCAGCGAGAAGCATCTTTGTACCCGGTTAAATGCCAGAAATCGTAAAAATTGAACCACTGCAGCGGAGCCTTCAGGCAAAAAAACTCCAGCCTTGCCGCATAGGCTGCGGCTAGTTCATGCAGGACTTGATCGCGGCTCTTGCGCGGCAATTGGATCGACTCTCGAAACAGTTCAAAGTGACATTCGGAATGGCCGTTCTTGGTCATTGAAAACAGCAGGTAGACCGGGCACTGCAACAAGCTTGCCAGCACATAGGGACCGATCGGGAACGCGGCAGTTTCACCCAGGAACGGGGCTTGCGCTACGCGCGGCGCGAGCGATACCGGAATGCGGTCGCCGGCGATCGCGACAAATTCGCCGCGCCCTACCTTTTCAGCCAGCAGCATCGCGGTAGCGGGCGTTATCTCGGTGACCTGCATCAGGTTCAGCTGGCTGTCAGGATCGAGTTTCGCCAGCAGCCGGTTAAACGCCTGGGCGTGCTTGGTATGCACCAGCACGGTAATCCGCAGCTCTTGGCGCCGGCGCGACAGCACCCGGCACAGTTCAAGATTGCCCAGGTGCGCGCAAATCAGCAGGCCGCCGCGCTGCGCCTGGACGTTTTCCAGCATCTGTTCGCGCCCGAACGACACCACGTTCGCGGTCTTGAACAAGCCGCCCCACAGCAGCATCTTGTCGAGGATGTTTTCGGCAAAGGCGGCAAAATGCCGGAACACGCCACGCCAGTCCGGCCGGATCCGGTTAAGCCTGGCCAGCGCCGGATCGAAAGCGCACAGCCGCTGCAGATACGCCATGGACGCGCGCCGCGCGGCCGGCTTGCTCAGCAGGTACCAGCCCAGCACCGGATACAGGGCGAAGCGGAACGGCCAGCGGCCGGCAAACCGGTATATCCCGAACAGCAGCCGCATGCCGCCCACAAAGCCGGCTTCGTTGATCTGCGCCCAATGGCGCTGGCCGGCGCTCAAGCTTGCCCCCGTGTCAGCCGCAGGCGCCGGCCCAGCAAGCGCGGCGCACGCAACAGCATGCCGAAAAACAAGGTGGCATGGAGACGCGAGATCAGCAGGTTGTCGAGGCCCATCCGGAAATGCGAAACGCCATCCAGCGGATAAGTGACCCGGGTCGGCAGGTTGACGACGGATACGCCGTCCCAATAAAGGCGCACCAGCACTTCGGTATCGAAATCCATGCGCTCGCCCAGTTTCCTGCGTTGTACCAGGCGCATCAGGGACGGCAAGGGATAGACCCGGAATCCGCACATCGAATCCTTGATATCCAGCGACAAGGTGTTGATCCAGACCCAGACATGCGTCAGGTAACGCGCATACAGGCGCACCGGCGGCACGCTTTCGTCATATTGCGGGCAGCCGGCAATCACGCTGCGCGGCTGGGCCGCGGCTTGCTGCAGGAAACGAGGAATATCGCCGGTGCAATGCTGGCCGTCGGCGTCGATCTGCAATGCGTGGGTATAGCCAGCCGCGGCCGCATGCCGGAGCCCGGTCAGCACGGCGCCGCCCTTGCCGCGGTTGACGGCGTGGCGCAGCAAGGTGACCATTCCAGGATGAGCCCTTGCCAGTTCATCCAGCACTGCCGCGCACGGGGCCGAGCTGGCATCGTCGACCAGCACGCAAGGCAGCTGGTGCGCCAGCACCGCCGCCAGCACCGTACCGATGGCATGCTCGTGGTCATAGACCGGGATCACCGCGCACGGCTTGAACTGTTCAGCTTGCGGCATGGCCTGCTCCAAAAGTGACGCGGCCGCTGGCGTGCTGTCCCGCCGCCGAGAACATGCGGAAAGCCAGGCTGCTCTTTTGCGGATCGTGCAGCAACTCCAGCTGCACCACCATGCCCGGCGTAATCACGCGCTGGAATTTCAAGCCGAGCATGCCGAGGAATTGCGGCGCCAAAGCGAAGTAGCGGCGGCCATAGCTGATTGCCCAGTCGAGCTGCACCACGCCAGGCAAGATCGGCGCGCCCTCGAAGTGGCCGTTGAAATACAGGAGATCCGCCGGCACTGTCAGCTCCATCAGCACGCGATGGGATTCTTGCTCCAGCAAGCGCTCGACAGGCTTGCGCGGCGCTTCGGCCAGGCCGGTGCCGGCTTGCGGTTCCAGCAGCGCCAGCAGATCGGCGCGGGTGGTCTTGCCTTGCGCGTTAACCGGCAGCGCATCCAGGTAACGCCAGCTGCGCGGCAGCGCAATCGCTTCCACCGCATGCGCCATGCCCTCGCGCAGCAGGCGGTTCAAGGCCAGCTTGCCGTGCGTCGCCAGGATATCCGAACCGGCTGCCGACAGCACCACGAAGGCGGCAATCCGCTGCCGCTGCTGCGATTCCGGCTGTTCTACCAGCAGTACGCGCGCATCCGCCACCTGCGCCATCGCCGTCAGTTGCCGCTCCAGCGCATCCAGGGAAATGCGCTTTTCCTCGACCTTGACGATACGATCGACGCGCCCCTTCAAACGAAAATGCTGCCGGTCGACCGCCTGCACCTGGTCGGCCAGCGCATGCCAGCCGGCATCCGGCAAATGGGGCGAACGAATTTCAAGCACATCGTCGGCGGCGACGACGCGCCAGGCAACCGCCGGCATCACTTGCCAGCTATCGTCCGCGCCGGCGCCACGCTGGCGCCAGGCCACGCCGCCGGTTTCGGAACTGCCATAGACCTCGACCGGGATCGATCCCAGCGCTTGCCCGGCGGCGGCCGCCACTGCGGGCGGCAACGGGCCGCCGGATGAAAATATGGTGCATATTGCCGCGGCCTGCCCTGCAGAAAATGCGGCCGGCAGACGCTTCAGGTGGGCGGGACTGGAGACCAGGACAACCGGCTTGGCGCCAGGCTGCGGCTGGAATTCTTCCAGGTAGTCAAGCTGCCGCGCATGCATCGCGCGGCCGGCAGCCAAAGGCCACAGCACCTTGAACAGCAAGCCGTAGATATGCTGGTGCGAAACCGTCGCAACGATATCGGCGTTGCCCATCCGGTCGCCGAACAAAAGCTCCAGGGTCGCCACCTCGGCAGCCAGCTGCGACAGGAATTTCGGGACTGCCTGCGGCTCGCCGGTGCTGCCGGAGGTATAAATCACCAGTCCGGGGAAATCCGGCTGCAGGGCCTGGAATGCCGGCCAGGCGCCGCCTGCTTCGGCAGCGGTCAACGCTGCATCGGTCAACGGCGCATATTGCGGCGGGAAGTCGCCCAGGTAACCGTCGACCAGCGCGCCCAGGTTGGCGCAGGTAGCCGGCAGCACATCGCCTGGCAGGTAGACTGTCTTGCCGGCCTGCCAGGCGCCCAGCAGGATACCGGCGAAGGCGGCGGCATCGCTGGTGTACAAGGCGAAACGCGATCCCGCGTGCGTCGACAGCAAACGCCGCCAGGCGGCAACCTGGGCGGCCAGCCAGGCATGGCTCAGCGGCTTGCCGTCGCGCCATGCAAACGGCCGCTGCTGCCAGTGTCCGGACGGCTCGCTTAACAATGTCAGCAGATTGGGGGAATCAGGCATGTGGTCCATCCGGCTGCTGTTCCAGGCGGCGGTGGCGGCGCCTGACGACGATCCGCACCAGGTATTCGCCGGCAAACAGGCAGCCCATCAATACGTAAGCCAGCACGCCGTTATACAGCGACCAGACCGCGGCGGAAGCCCAGATCGCTGTCACCATGGCCAGCGTGCCGTTGATGACAAAAAAACCGCACCATACCTGGGTCACCCGGCGCGTGTAGGCAACCGCGTAGGCAGGCAACGCCGGATCGCTCAGGCGCGCCATGCGCTCGATCACCGATGGCGGCGCATACAGGCTGTAGCCAAACACTGCCAGCATGCCGAGGTTGACCAGCACCGGATACAGCTTCAACGGCAGCAAGGCGTTGTTCCATATCGCCAGCGCCGCCAGCAGCAAGGCGCCCGCCAGCCACCAGCGGCTGCTGCGGTTCAGCTTCAGGGCCGGCAGGCGGCTGGCCGCGGCCAGCACCAGCAGCAAAGCCAGCAGGCGCGGTTCGACGCGCCCGTGTCCGAGCCAGATCGCGAGCGGATAGAGCAAAGTGACCAGCAAGCTCGCTACGGTAGGCAAATGGCGCTTGATATTCTGCACGGTATCCCTGGGCGCCTTACTTTTCTTCCTCGGCCAGCAAGGCAGCCAGCGCGTCGACCACGTCCTGCACCGTGCGCACCGCCTTGAACACATCCGGCTGCAAGCGCTTGCCGGTCAGCTGCTTGAGCTTGACCACCAGGTCCACTGCGTCGATGCTGTCGATATCCAGGTCGGTATACAGGTTGGCCTGCGGCGTCACCTGGTCCTTGTCGATCTCGAACATTTCATGCAGCACGTTCACCAGCCACAGGTAGATTTCTTCCTTGCTCATTGAATTGGTCAATATCATGTCACACCGTCACTTCTTTCTATTGCTGGCAATCATTGCAGCCAACGTGCGTACCGAAGCAAAATGATTGCGCGTCTCGGCCGAATCCGCCGACAATGAAATGCCGTAGCGCTTCTGGATCGCTACACCCAGTTCCAGCGCATCGATCGAATCCAGGCCGAGGCCGTCGACAAACAACGGCGCATCGCTGACGATGTCGGCCGGCGTTATGTCTTCCAACTGCAGGACATCGATGATGACCTGCTTCACTTCTTCTTCAAGCTGCTGCATAACCCTGGCTTTCTTTCCTAAAATAATCTTGCAGGTAAGCAGTCAGATGCCTGGCTGCCAACCCTTCGCTACCGGCTTTTGCGAGAAACCCATGGACATCTATATCTTCTTTTACTTCAATGCTGAAGTGGGCGGCACTCGGCGGCACTTGCCACCATTTGACGCCCTTGCCCAAGGTCGGCGGCAGGCAGCGGATCACCACCGGCGTCACGTTCGACAGGCTGCGCACCGCAATGTTGGCTGCGCCGCGCTTTAAATTGATCTGACCGTCGCCGGCGGTGCGCGTGCCCTCTGGAAAAATAATCAGGTTGCTGCCGCGCCGCAAGGAACTGATGCAATCCTCGACCAGTCCGTCGCCGTATTCGTTGCTGATGTAGCCGGCGGCGCTCACCGGCCCGCGCGTAAACGGGTTGTCCCAGAGACGCCCTTTGACAATGCAGTCGGCGCGCTTGACGAAAGCCATCAGAAACACCGTATCGATCAGGGTCGGATGATTTGCCAGGATCAGCAAACCTTGCCGGTCCAGCCGCTCCAGCCCGCGGATATCGTATTTCAGCACGCCAAGCCAGCGCATGCACCCGACAAAACCTCGAAACGCCAGGCGGATCACGCGACGCGCCATCAGCACCCGTTGTTGCCTTTCCCATATCAACAGATTCAATACAGGAAACACCAGGACGCGCAACAGCAAACCGCCGATAGCGAACAGCAGGAAGCTGAAACCGGTCGCCAGCACGCGCCAGTAGTGGTTGACACGCTTAAGCAAGGCGCCCCCAGCGCCAGCGGCGTGTGTCGGCAATCCGGACCAGCTCGCGGTCCTTGCGTAAATAAAAAGCCAGCACATCCAGGCCGGCCGGCTGCCGCCGACTGCCTGGTTCCAGCTGCATGGCATGTATCTCATCGCTGCCGGCGCCGCCCCACGACAGTGAAATGCCGTTGCCGGATTCAGCACTTTCCGCCTGCATCAGCCAGGCCCAGGCAAACGGCTGCTCCTGGCAATCCTCGAACTCGTGAAACACTTCCGGCAACACGCCGTCATACACCACCAGCAGCACCTCCGCCGCGCCATCCGCAAGCAAGCCGCAGGCTTCAATCACCGCATGTTCGACGCCGCTATGCCCGCCCGCCAAGGCGGCATGGCTGGCCTGGTCCTGGCGCGCGATCGAAAACAGGCCGGCGGCGGCGTTGTGGACCGACAAACTGAAAGAGGTGGGAGACAGGGGCTGGCCTTGGACCAGGTCCTCCAGCAGCTCGACCGAGCGCGTGCACTCGCCGTGGCGGGAGCAAAACACGGTCGGCACGCCGCTCCTGCCGTCGAGGCAGCGATAGGCTGCTTCCAGCGCCATTTTGCCCATGGCGCCGGCACGCCGGCGCAACATCGCGGGCATGGCGGACACCGCCGCGTCGCCATTGCCTTTGATGACATACGGCTTTTCGGCCCACGCCTGCCATGCGGCAGCCGTATCCAGGCCGGGCGCCCACGCCGCTTCAGACACAATTGAAAACCTAACTCCCCCGAGTCTCATCTCACCATTCTCCAACACCCATCAAATCGATTCTATTTTCGGCCAGTCTAGGGAGTTGAACCGACGGCAATTCCTGTATTTTGGGCGGCATTATAAAGTATTTAAAACAAGGAAACTTGCTCAATCACGCACTAACATGATCTTTAACCGTTGCCTCCAATGTCTCATGCCATGGTGTTTTTTACGCCGGAATATACAGTAAGTTACAGTATGTTTTAGCATTAAAATACACGGGATACGGCCCAAAACTGGCCAATTCCAATAAATTGCAGTCGCTTTGACGATCAAAAACAACACAATCCAAGCGACTCGGTTGCGGGCTATGCAGGCTTCCGTATCTGTGCAGCACTGCTACCCGCAAGGTACCGGGTTCTCGTCATCGGCCGCCGATTGCCGTCATCCTTGCCGGCGCGGATAACCTTCGGCGGTGATCCGCTCCCAGACCCTGGTTTTCTCTTCCTCGGTCATGAAGACCCAGTGCGCCACTTCGTTGACGGTACGGCCGCAACCGCGGCAGACATCGTCGAAAGTGGTGGAACAAACCGCCACGCAAGGAGTATCGGGGCGTTGCGGAGGAGACTCTGACATGCTGACCTTTTAAGATGTGAAGCGTTGCTGCGGTTGACGCCGGGCATAGCCGGAGCCTCCATTTTATAACAGCAGCAGGATGGACGCCTCTCCATGGCGACGATCTTGCCCCGGTGGTTACTATCATTTCAGCAATACATTTGCGACGATAGGCGCGAAGCAATATACAATCTTTACTGAACATGTTTGCCGATTGGTAAAACAGTATTGCGCAATGGATATCAGAAAGAAAATAAAGTCATGGAGCAAAAAGCGCCGCGTCGTACCCGCGAAAAAATCATGGATCTGTCGTTACGGCTCTTCAACGAGTTCGGCGAACCCAACATCACCACCACCATCATCGCCGACGAGATGAAGATCTCGCCGGGCAACCTGTATTACCATTTCCGGAACAAGGACGATATCGTCAATTCGATCTTCGTCACCTTCGAAGAAGAAATCAGCCGCATGCTGGCCATGACGCAAGGGCAGCGGCCTACCATGCACGACGTCTGGCATTACCTGCACCACATGTTCCAGCTGATCTGGCGTTATCGTTTTTTCTATCGCGACCTCAACGACCTGCTGTCGCGCAACCGCACCCTGGAACTTCATTTCAAGGAAATCTTCGGCCACAAGATTGCCGTGGTCAAGGAACTGTGCCAGGGCCTGCATGAGGACCAGACGCTGCAGGCCAGCCCGGCCGAGATCGACGCCCTGTCGTCGAACATGGTGGTGGTAGCCAGCTACTGGCTGTCTTACCAGTATGTCCTGAATCCGCGCCAGTACACCGAACAGGCAGTGGTCGAGCATGCGCTGGCAAGCGGCTGTTACCAGGTTCTCTCGCTCATGCATCCGTACCTGCGCGGCGAAACCCTGCTGCACTTCGAGCAGCTGAAGACAAAATACCTGCAAACCAACGCCTGACCGAAGCAGCGGCACCCTGCCGCTGCAGTCACATCACCTTCCATATCCTTTAACCATGCAAGAAATCAAATCCCTCTGCGTTTATTGCGGCTCTTCCCCCGGCGCCACGCCGGTTTATGCGGACGCGGCGCGCGGCTTGGCGCAAGCCATGGTCAAGCAAGGCATCGCCCTGGTATACGGCGGCGGCAACGTCGGCCTGATGGGCATCATTGCCGATGAAGTGCTGCGCCTGGGCGGCCAGGCCACCGGCGTGATTCCCCAAGCCTTGCTGCAAAAGGAGCTGGGCCACAAAGGCTTGACGCAACTGCATATCGTCAAGGACATGCATGAACGCAAGGCGATGATGGCGGATTTGTCGGACGGCTTTATCGCCATGCCTGGCGGCGTCGGCACGCTGGAAGAATTGTTTGAAGTGTTTACCTGGGCCCAGCTGGGCTTTCATCAGAAACCGATCGGGCTGCTGAATGTCGACGGCTTTTATGATGGCTTGCTGCAGTTCATCCAGCACATGGTGTCGCAACGCTTCCTGAAAGGCGAACAGGCGGAAATCCTGATAGCGGCGGCACAAGGCGAAGAGCTGCTGCAACGGTTCCAGTCGTTTGTGCCGCATCTCGTGCCGAAATGGCTGGATCGCGACACCATCTGAAATGCAAACGGGGCGGACACGCAACGTGCCCGCCCCGCTTTATCACCGTGCCGGGCTACGCTTGCAGCGCCTGCCGGAAGTCTTCCACCAGGTCGGCGGTATCTTCGATGCCGACCGACACCCGAATCAGCGATTCGCTGATGCCCATGGCGGCGCGGCACTCAGCGCCCATCTCATAGAAAATCGTATGCGCGACGGCGATCACCAGGGTCCGGTTGTCGCCCAGGTGCGTGCCGGAAATCCCCAGCTTGAGCCGGTTCAGGTAATCGAAACAGTCGATATCCTGCTTCAACTCGAAACTGAACAGATAGCCGTTTGAGCGAAACAGGTCCGCCGCCAACGCGTGTTGCGGATGCGATGCCAAGCCCGGGTAATACACGGCGGCCACCCGTGGATCGGCCTCCAGCATCTGCGCTACGGCCAGGGCGCTGGCGCTGCTGCGCTCCATGCGCAAAGCGATGGTTTCAGCGCCCACGGCAATATGATGCGCCGCCTCAGGCCCGAGCGAAGCGCCGAAGTCGCGCAGGCTCTTGGCGCGCATCTGCGCCAGCCCCCATTGCGGTTGCGGATTGCGCTTGTAGACATCGAGGATATTGGGGAAACGGCTCCAGTCAAACAGGCCGGTGTCGGTGACTGCGCCGCCCAGGGCGTTGCCATGGCCGCCGATGGACTTGGTCAGCGAGTTGATCACTAGGCCCGCGCCCACGTGCCGGGGCTGGAACAGGTATGGCGAAGTCATGGTGTTGTCGACCACGAACAAAATGCCGCGCGCCTGGCACAGCTCGCCGATGCGCTTGAGATCAGCAACCTGGGTGCGCGGATTGGCGATGGTTTCCACGAACACGACGCGGGTAGCCGGCGTCAGCGCCATCTCTACCTGCGCCACATCGGTAGCGTCGACCATGGTCACCTTGCCGCCCTGGCCGCTGTAGGTCTGCCACATGCTCGCGGTATTGCCGAACAAAAATGCCGACGACACCACGTGGTCGCCTTCACGCAGCAAGCCTTGTATCACGGCGCCGATCGCTGCCATGCCCGAAGCGAAGCAGATGGTCGCCAGGCCGCCTTCCATCTTGGTGACCTTGTCCTCGAGCGCCGCCACGGTCGGGTTGCCCTGGCGGCCATAGCGGTAGCCGGACTGCTTGCCCTGGAATACCTCAGCCAGCTGGCGCGCATCGCCATAGCCCCAGGTCACCGACGTGTGGATCGGCTTGTGCGGCGCGCCGTGCTCGATGGTTTTCTGGCGGTCGCTGTGCAGGATGGTGGTGGTGAAACCGTATTTTTGAGTCATGTTTGATCGCTACTTATTTGGGAACTTCGGCAAGCGCAGGGTGGGCCATTACCTGGCCACCCTGCCTTGCAGTCCCGCAATGACAAGGTTAGTGGACTGTAACAACCAAATCAGAAGTGCTTGTCACGTATCCGACACGCATGGCGGCGTTGCACATGCTCGCAATAGTCCCGCTATTGCTGCGCTGTGCGCCTTGCCCTGCGCGCCGGATACGCGCCCTTCACTCCTGATTCGGCTGTTACAGTCCACTAGTCGACTTGCGCCAGGCTCAGGTTCAGCTGCGAACGTACCGCGTCTTCGCTTTCAGGCTTGGGATTGTTGCGTGCAAACTCGATGCGGTCGAGGTAGTCGCGCGAAATATCGCCGGTGATGTAGTTGCCGTCGAAGCAGGACGCTTCGAAATTCCTCAGCAACGGGTTGACGTCGGAAATCGAACGCTTGAGGGCGTCGATATCCTGGTACACCAGCGCATCGGCGGTAATTTCGCGGCACACCTCTTCATCGCTGCGGCCGTAGGCAATCAGTTCGCCGCGGGTCGGCATGTCGATGCCGTAGACGTTGGGGAACTTCACCGGCGGCGCGGCCGAGGCGAAGATCACGCGCTTGGCGCCGGAATCGCGCGCCATCTGCACGATCTCGCGGCTGGTGGTGCCGCGCACGATCGAATCGTCGACCAGCAGCACAGTCTTGCCCTTGAACTCGGAGCCGATCGCATTGAGTTTCTGGCGTACCGATTTCTTGCGGATCGCCTGTCCTGGCATCAGGAAGGTGCGGCCGATGTAACGGTTCTTGATGAAACCTTCGCGGTACTCGATATTGAGCTTGAGCGCCAGCTGGATTGCGGCCGGACGCGACGAATCCGGGATCGGCATGACCACGTCGATATCGCCGCTGTGGAATTCGCGCTTGATCTTGTCGGCCAGGTATTCGCCCATCTTCAGGCGGGTGGCGTACACCGAGGCGCCGTCGATGATCGAATCGGGACGGGCCAGGTACACGAATTCAAAGGCGCACGGATTCAGGGTCGGATTGTCGGCGCACTGCTGGTTGTACATCTGGCCGTCGATGTCGATGAAAATCGCTTCGCCCGGCGTGACGTCGCGCAGGAAACGGAAACCCAAACCTTCCAGCGCAACCGATTCGCTGGCGATGACGTATTCGGTGCCCTTGTCGGTTTCGTTAAGGCCGATGCACAGCGGCCGGATGCCGTACGGATCGCGGAACGCCAGCAAACCGTGGCCGGCAATCTGCGCCACCACGGCGTAAGAACCGCGCACCCGCTTGTGGACGTTGGCCACGGCCTTGAACAAGACGCCAGGATCGAGCGAATAGCCCCTGGTCTCTTGCTGGATCTCGTGCGCCAGCACGTTGAGCAATACTTCCGTATCGGAATCGGTGTTGATATGGCGGCGATCGTTCTTGAACATCTCGATCTTCAGCTGCTCGGCGTTGGTCAGGTTGCCGTTGTGCGCCAGGATGATGCCGAACGGCGCATTGACGTAGAACGGTTGCGCCTCTTCCGCGCTGGCGGTGCCGGCGGTCGGGTAGCGCACCTGGCCGATGCCGTAGTTGCCTGGCAAGGAACGCATGTTGCGGGTACGGAAGACGTCGCGCACCAGGCCGTTGGCCTTGTGCATGAAAAATCCGTTGCCGTGGTTGGTTGCGATCCCCGCTGCATCCTGGCCGCGATGCTGCAAAAGCAGCAAGGCGTCATAGATGAGCTGATTGGCGGGGTTCTGGGAAGCGATGCCGACTATGCCACACATGGTGGACTCCTAAACAATAAACAATCCGGTACTAGAGGGACTTGCGGAGGTGACGCAAGTCCGGTCAAACAAATTCAAAACTTCAAGTGGCTGGCGAACTGCCCCGGCAAATAGGGTATCGCAGTCCGCGCGGCAGCCTCCGCCAGCGGGCTCAGCATCGCATCGCGCCAGAAAGGCTGTTGCGGAATTGCCGTAGCGCCACACACCAGCACTGCCGCCAGCACCAGCACCAGGCCGCGCGCCAGTCCGAACAGCACGCCCAGCCCGTGGTCCACCAGCCCCAGGCCGCTGGCCTTGACCATGGCATCGACGGTCATGCTCAACAACATCATTAATAACCTTACGCCAATAAACAAGGCTAGGAAAGCCACGATTAAGCGCGTTACATTTCCCGGAATCGCATCGGGGAGCAATTTTGCCAGATTTTCACCATACGCGTTGGCCACCACCAAGGCGACGACCCAGCTCGCCAACGACAGGATTTCCTTGACCAGGCCGCGCAGGGTGCTGATCACGACCGAGCAGATCAGTACGAAAAACACCAGATAATCGAAAATTGTCACGCTGCCTGCATATCCCTGATCAGTGATCCATATGGCGCCGCATGCGGCTTAAATCAAGCCGCCCGCTGGTCAGCCTGGAATCAAACTGCCGTTCAGCCCCAGCTTGCCCAGCTTGGCGCGGGTTTTTTCAGCTTCTTCCTTGCTGCTGAACGGGCCGACGCGGATACGGATGCGTTCACCCGCCTGGGTCGGGACTTTTTGCGTATAGGAGCGGATGCCGGCTTCCTTCAGCTTGCCTTGCAGCTCATCGACCTTGTCCTGCGACGCCAGCGCGGCCACCTGCAGCACGAATTTCGCCGGTTTCTTGTCGGCTGCCGGCGCTGCATCGGCTCGTCCTTCCAGAATCGCCTGGGCACGCGCCGCATCGTCATGCTTTTCCGCTACCGGGGCCGGTTTCGGCTCAGGTTTTGGCTTGGCTTCCGGCTTGACCTCTGGCTTTGGCTTGGATTCCGGCTTTGGTTCCGGCTTTGGTTCCGGTTTTGGGGCGGCTTCAGGCGGCACCACTGGAGCCATCTTGGGTGGCGCAGGAGTGGTCACGGCGGCATTGTCGGCAGCGGCAGGCTTGCCGGCGGCTGCCGGCGGCGCTGGCGTCACCGGGGCGCTGGCCGGATCGACTATTTCTTCCTGGCGGTCGAGGCCGCTGCTGTTGCTGAGCGGGGCTGCAGCGCTGGCCGACGCGCTGGCGCTGGCGCCGGGTTTATCGCGCGATGGAATCTGGATCGCAATATCGTCAGCCAGCGGCTTCGGCTCTGAATCGAGGATCATCGGCAAGATGATGACCACCGCCAGCACCAGGGCCACCGCTCCCACCAGGCGGCGCCGGGCGCGCTTCTTTTCCGGCAGTACCGGATCGACCGCTTCGTTCGCCTGGTTGCCAGCCTTGCTTGCCTTGGTTTTGCGGTTGCGCAGCGGCAGTTCGGCCTGCTCGGCGCCGGGACCGATGCCGGTATCGGCCTTGGAACGATAAATACCCTGGTCAGGGTCGGTTTGCTGCTTGTTTTTGCGAAGAAAAGAGAACAAACCCATGCGATATTTTTAGCTAGCTAGTGAGCCGGCGCCATAGGCGCCTGCCGGTCAATCGTCAGTGAAATCCAGACTTCCTGGCTGCCATTACGCCAGCCACGGTCAGGAACGATCCGAAAACCACAATTCTATCATTCTCGCCTGCCCTGCTTAATGCATTTGCATAGGCCAGCTCGGGAGAATCGAAGGAAAGGATGCTGCTTTGCGCATCCGCTCCCTGCTCTGCATGGACACCCGCTTCCAGCAAACGTTCTTTCAACTGCTCGCCGCTGGCGGCGCGCGGCAGCGGCAAGGCGGTCAGGCACCAGTGGTCGATGCGCGTCTTCAGCTGCGCCACGATGCCTTCGATATCCTTGTCCAGCATGGCGCCGAACACCGCATAGGTGTACGGATGAAACCCCATGTTGTCGAGGTTCTGGGCCAGGGTCGCCGCGGCGTGCGGATTGTGGGCGACGTCCAGGATCACCAGCGGCTGTCCTGGCAAGACCTGGAAACGGCCCGGCAGATCCATCATGACGAAACCGCTGCGCACTTCCTGCGCACTGACCGGCAGGCGGTCGCGCAAGGCTTCCAGCGCGGCCAGCGCCGCCGAGGCATTGAGCAGCTGGTTGGCGCCGCGCAGGCTGGGGTAGCCGAGCGCATTGCGGCGCTGGCCGCGGCCGCCGTAATTCCACTGCTGCTTGTCGCCGGTGTAGTTGAAATCGCGGCCCAGCAGCCAAAGGTCGGCGCCGATCGCGTTGGCATGGTCGATCAGGGATTGCGGCGGCACCGGATCGCTGCACACCGCGGTTTTGCCGGCGCGGAAGATGCCGGCCTTTTCAAAGCCGATTTTCTCGCGGGTGTCGCCCAGGTATTCGATGTGGTCGATGTCGACGCTGGTGACGATGGA